>CAYREN010000004.1:7375-31568 GCA_964423255.1 uncultured Roseivirgaceae bacterium
GGATTGACCAATGCGGGTTTGTTTTTAGTTCCTATTATGATCTATCATGCATTTCAATTGTTTTATATTAGTATCATCGCTCAAAAGATGCATGCAGAAAGCGATTAATCCTCCAGAGAAATATTAATTTATTGATTTAAGATAATTTCAGGGAAATTTGATGCATTTCCAACAGCCGTGATTTTACTTCATCTTCCAAACTTAACCTGACACCAAGATTCATTTCACATGAAATGCCCATATTTTGCGAGATGATTTCAAGCTCAAAATCTTTGACCAGTTTCATCACCTGGTTCAATTGAGGGTATTCAAACGTGATTGTCAATTCAGTGGTAATTAATTTTTCAACGATCGTATTGGCTGTGATAGCATCTGCTGCAGCAGTTTTATAAGCATTGATCAATCCGCCAATACCAAGTTTAGTGCCACCAAAATAGCGTATAACTACAATGAGCGTATTGGTTAATTTATTAGATCGAATTTGCCCTAAAATAGGATCTCCGGCAGAATGACCTGGTTCGCCATCATCGTTCGCTCTGTAATTTTCTGAATGCTTTCCGAGTACATATGCATAGCAATGATGCCTGGCATCATAGAATTTCTTTCTCAACTCTGTTATTCTTCCTTTCATATCTTCATCATCTGAAATGGCATATGCAAATGCTAAAAATTTGCTGCCTTTCTCTTTATAAAATCCTTTGGAATTTTCTTTCAGGGTAAAATAAGTATCTATTTGTTTCACTATTTATTAAAGTATTCGATGATATTTTGATAAGAAATAAAAAATAAGGCTATTGCCGAAAGACCTAACCCGATGAAATTTATTGTGGATAATTTTTCTTTAAATACAACCATTGCAGCAATTGAAGAAAATACAATTATACTTAAATTGGAAATTGGAAAAAATACTGCTCCATTGTTATCAAAAAATGTGAGGGCTTTAAAAACAAGGTAAACTGCAAAAAAGTTTGGAATGCTAAGATAGAATCCGCCTACAAAACTTTTTTTCTCAAATTTCTTCCATTGAAGCAATAGAATTATAGTTCCTGCCAGTGCAGCAGAAAAGAAAAGAAATACCGGAAATATCTCCTCATTTTTACTTGTCAATAATGCATAGTTGCTGTAATTAAGAAAAGTATCAATAAGGCCACCCAACATAAAAAGTAAAAAAGGAAGAATAAATAAATATTTATTATCCGGCCTTGTCTTGACGCTAGTGTCTTTTCTGACAGAGCTCAGGTAGATTGATAAAACTGCTAAAGCCATACCAATGTAGTTGAGTACTGTAAACGAATACGATTCTATATTTATAAAAAACAGACTGAAAAATATTGGAAAAACCATCGACATTTTACTTGCCACTGAGGCTACTGAAATACCAAGGTATTGGGCGGTAAGAGCAGTTGTATAAAATCCTGCAACGAGCATAAATCCCATACTCAAGGCAACCCAACTCCATGCTGACCCAAAATCTACACTCAATATTATCATTGGCTCACCAAGGTAAATAAGACCAAACAAGGTGCAAAAAAAATAGTTGACAACGATGGCTTGTAAACTGTTGATCTTAAAAATAGAAAATGACCGAAATGCCAGAAAGAGAAGTACATTTGAAATAATGCCAAGAATCAAATATATCATTTGCGAAAAATTTCTTGTAAATAAAAACCTTTCATTTTTAAAATCATTATAATTTTACTGCCAAACAAAAATCATTGAAAACCTTCGACTTTTTATCTGATCAATTGCCCTTTGGCTATGCCTTTAATTTTGATAATTATTTATTCAATAAAATTAAGCATATCAACACCCAGGGCACAAAAGATCGTGCAGATTATTTTATTGTAAACAATATAAAAAAACGCATTGAAGGGAAGATTCATTTCTTGCTAAACAAAAATGTTGCTTACAGTCCATACAAATCTCTCTTTGGTTCTTTTGAATTTAGTCGGACAGTTCACCCAAATCTATTGCTGGATTTTTGGACATTTATTGAAAAGGATCTGAAATCTCGAAATATTAACAAGGTTAAGATAACAAGTTTTGCGGAGTGCTATGCTGATAAAAAAGCCAAATTAATTGCTAATACTTTGGATGTGTCTGGTTTTTCCATTGCACTAAAAGCGGTAAATCATCATATTGTTGTTGAGGAAAAGTCACTGGAAAGCCAGATGCATTCCATGGAAAAACGACGGCTTAATAAGTGTATTGACAATGGGTTTAGCTTTGCAGAAGAGCCTATTTCAAATGCAACTGAAATATTTGATTATATCCAGGCATGCAGAAACGAACAAGGTCTGGAAGTATCTATAACAAAAGATAAACTACTTAAGTATCTTCAGCTTTTTCCTCAAAATTATCCACTGTTTTCTGTAAGACGCAATGGCCAATTGGCAGCCGTCACAGTTGCCATCAAAGTGCATCGACAAGTATTGTATAATTTTTTACCGGCAAGCTTAAAGAAGTTTAAGCCTTTTAGTCCATCGGTATTATTGCTTGTTGGTCTTTACAATTATTGTCAAAGGCATCAAATGGAATTGCTGGATTTGGGGATATCTACGGAAAAAGATGGTAAAGACCAAGACTCGCTAATCGATTTTAAAGAGAGGATGGGAGGTGTCAAAAGCTATAAGTATTTTTTTGAAAAGGAGTTATGATTTCATTACCTCCTGATATAAGCTCATTATTTTATTGCAAATAACTTTAGAAGAAAATAGATCAGCACATTGTTGCCTGATATGATCGGGATCAAATCGAGCATAATTTAGTATCATATTTTCCATGGATTCTGTCAATTTTATTTCATTTTCTGGTTCGATGAGATATCCATTCGATTCATTGATAAATTCCTCAGGCCCACCACAGATGGTTCCGATGACGGGCTTGCCGCACACCATCGCTTCAGCAAAAACAACACCCATGGATTCGTGGCGGCTCGGTAATACAAATGCATCACAGTTTTGAAATTCTATCAATGCCCGATTCCCATTGAGTTCTCCCAGCCAATCTACTTTATCTTCAATTTTTAGCTTAGTCACCAGGTTTTTATACGTATCCAATAAGTCTCCATCACCTCCAATTCTGAGCGTTGCTTTCAACTTCATTTTGGAAAAAGCTTTAATAAGTACATCAATGCCCTTTTGTGGAACCATCCTCCCCAAGCTGAAAAAAGTAAAAGGTTGATTCTTGTTTTTAGTGATGACAGGCTTGAACATTTCATCTCTCACCAGATTATTTACTATTGTTGTTTTGGGTATTCCATGCTTTTTCATCTGTATTGCCAATGAGCGTGAAACAGCAATATTTTGAGAAGATTCATTATAGGAGGCAGATAATCGAGGGTCAAGTGATCCCTTGGACTTTAGATAATATTTGTGAGGAAAAGGACTCATATGCTCTGTGATTACATATGGAATACCATGGATTTTCGAAAGGCTTTTAGCAATATATCCTGCCGGATACCCGACATGTGCATGAATGATATCGACTTTTCCAAAGGCCTCTTGAAACGCGATTAGATTTGATAGATTAGATCTAATAATTTGCTGCATATTTCCGTGAAGTATCTTTGAACTCCAGGTGTATGCAGGAGTAAAATATGCTATTAAATTATCATCAAGATTGTTTATGGTTGGTTCTGGTTTATTACCGATTATCAACTTTGATAAACTATTGAAAGGACTACCTGCCCAAAGTAAAAATCGTTCGTCGTTTTGCCCCCAGGTACTAATGGCAATATTTGATTGCGGATAGTGTTTTGCCAAAGCCATAGCTTGATCCTTAAAAAATATGCCGGGCAAATGATTTGTTGATGATGGATACCAAGATGGGATAATGAAAATGTTCATTGAATATTATTTTGAATATAGTTTATCAAAATCCGGTTCGAGTTTTTCAGAATAGATATCTATCTCAAATTTTTCTAAAACATTTAGAATGATTGAGATTTGCTTTTTTGATAGTTCCTTTTTCCAGGAAGATAGTTGCTGGCCATCCTTAATATTGACAAAGGAATTTGGCTTTGTAGATTTGCTGGGTTTTTTATTATCTTTTTCTAAAAAAGAAATATCAATTAAATATCTACTGGATATTCTTTCCATTTCTTGATGATAATCAATGAGCAATCTTTCATACGAGATGGTCATCCATCGTTTATTATTTTCATTATGCATGGCAGTATTTGCAAATCCCATTGCCCAAATTAGTGCCAAATATTTTTCTCTACTATTGATATTTCCTGCTTTTTCAAGCGCATTATGATATACCTGATTAAATGGAAAATCAGCTATCCTGCTAAAATTTTGAACGTTTATATTTTTCCAAGAAGGCAACCTAAGTTGTGATGCAACAACAGCACATGGATGCCTGGTAAGCAATATGGCTTTTAAGTTAAATTGATTTAGCAGCCAAGGCATTAATAAATTGGCATAGCAGAATTTTGTAATATATATACCATTATTTTTCAACCTGCTTAATTTTTGCTCATTGTACAATCCTAAAGAAATCGCCCTTCCCGCAAGAATATCTTCAATTACATCATGCGCTCTATCCCACTTTTCTTTTTCTGGAATATGCTGATTGTAAAAGAAATCCAGCTCCGAAATATGTGTGATTTTCCTTCTGAAATAATCCGGTTTCTCAAAAGGAATATTTACTTCTCCTCGCCACAAAGGTTCGTCGATAAGTACTGTGTTTGGGATATTAAGTAAAATTTCAGCAAGCCATGTTGAGCCCCCTCTTGGCGTACAAAATAAACAAATTGTATTTTGTGAAGAGATTTCCCTAGTCTTATTTCTTTTTGTAAATGGTATAATGTGCCTTGACAGATTTATTCTATCCTGGAATTTTGACAACAAGTTTTCATTCTGACTAGACATATTTATCATTCATCCAAAGATACACATCATATTGTTTTTGATTTGTAAATAATTTAAGTTTTGCATGATACGATTATTGAATATATGTCTATAAATATCAATGATTTATGATAATAATGAACTTTGTGTTTCCTTTGAGCCGCTTTGTGACAAAGCTTTTACACAGCGTTACTCTGAGAATTACAAAGTTTCACAGAGAAAAAAAATGTAAATGACGACTACTGGCAATGGAGGAAAATTTCAAAATAATGAAAATTGGATACATAGGAATTCTATAATATGATAAACTATTAGAAATAGGAACTTTAAATTAATGTGCGAAACTTCAGTAAATGAAAATAGGATATTGTAAATAAAATGATACTAATCATTGCAGGATAAAGGGAAGCACAATTTTATTTTTAATTTTACTCATTCAATAGTAACATATTAGGTAATGCTTGATTTATCCAATAAATATTATGTGTAAAATCTACCTATTTCTGATCCTATTTTTATTGTCATTCAATGTTGGTTTTTCGCAAGAAGTAGAATTGGGTGTCAAGGCAGGAATGAATGCTTCTACATTGGGAAAATCTGATTTGGGTCTTGTGCCAAGAATTGGGTATCACATTGGGGGAACAGCAGAATTTATTACTACACCATTTTTCAGCATCCAGACAGAACTGACTTACTCCCTGCAAGGAGCAGTGCAGGATCGATCAAGACAAGTATATTTGAATTACCACTATCTCAATATTCCGCTTTTGCTCAAAGCCTACTTTCATGAAAACGCCAGTTTTGAATTTGGCGCTCAATACGGTTTGTTACTAAAAGCTGTGCAAAAAAACGAATTCAATAATCAGAATCCGTCAGAAGATGTAAAAAACAGTGACTTTGCTATAATATTTGGATTGGCATACAAACTAAATGAACAATTTAATTTTGGATTGAGATTTAATCTGGGAATTTCTAATACGGCCAACCGCGATATCATTTATGAATTGCGACACACCAACAAGGTACTTCAAATTTCATTTGGATATATTTTTGGCAAAGGATAGTTTCTATCCATAGATCAGAAAAACGGCAGGTACTTTATGCAGATTAGGTTTAGATTTTCTCCACTCTGCAATGGTTTTTGTTTTTATAAATTCTATACTTCCAGTGATATCTTTTGCAATACAAAGTTTGACAAAGGGCTGACAGTTTTTTAATATATCGTCCAAAAGATGATCATTTCTATATGGGGTTTCCATAAATATTTGTGTCTGCTTTTTATTTAAAGCATCCTTCTCGATAGACTTTATTGCCTTAATCCTTCTTGGCTTATCTATAGGTAAATATCCATGAAAGACAAATGATTGTCCATTAAGCCCGGAAGCCATCAACGCCATAAATATTGCCGACGGACCAACAAGCGGAATCACGTCAATGTCGTGCTTATGAGCAAAACCTACTGCTAAATTTCCGGGATCAGCAATCCCCGGACATCCCGCTTCTGACATCACACCCATATTTTTTCCGGATAAAAGTGGGGCACATAACTTATGGATTTCTTTTGGAGAGGTTTTTTTATCAAGCGTTTCGAAGTGCAAATCTTCAATGATTTTACCAAGCTTCAAACTACTAATAAATCTCCTGGAAGTTCTTACATTTTCTACAAGAAAATAATTGAGAGTTGTTATTATGGTTTTCAATTCCGGAGTAGACATTTTGTCCAAGGTATTCTCTGAAAGTGGAGATGGAAGTAAATACAACTTGCCTTTTTTTGGTCTATTCATCTAAGAAATTATTTACAATTTGAATGAATAATTCTGGCTGTTCTGCATGTACCCAATGTCCCGCATTTTCTATTGACTCCACACTAGAATTAGGGAAATGTTCAGCTATATCCTTAATATCATCATCAGTGATATAATTAGAATTGATTCCTCTAATGAATAAGGAATCGGTGGGTATTTGATTTGGAGGAATGGTGGCCTCACCAATATTTTTCAGATCGTCATTGATGGTTTTAAGATTAATTTTCCATTTAAATCCATTATTCGAATCTCTTACCAAATTTTTCAGTAGAAATTGCTTTATTCCTAAGTCTGGAACAAAGTGAGATAATTTATCATCAGCTTCTTTTCTACTTGTAATTTGCTTGATATCAATACTCAACAATCCATCAAGAATTTGTTGATGGCGGATGGGATAGTATTTTGGGGCGATATCGACAACAATTAATTTATCCATTAATCCAGGATATTTGTATGCTAATGTCATACCTACTTTTCCGCCCATGGAATGCCCTATCAAATTGATATGTTCGAATCCAAGACTGATAGCGAGTTGCTGGATATCTTTTGACATCTCGGTATAATTCCATATGGAACTATGTGGAGAACGACCATGATTTCTTAAATCTACCAATACTACAGTGTGGTTATCTGCCATCATTTTTCCAATCGACATCCAATTGTCAGATGATCCAAAAAGACCATGCAAAATGAAAAGTGGATCTCCTTTGCCAAATGTTTTATAATAAAGGTTCAAAATTATTTCAATTATAAGTGTATCTGATTGGAAAGATTTAGAACTACATAATTCATGATTATTTCCTTATGAAGCTTAAAAATAAAAGTAGGATGAATTTAAAAATCATACCCAAGTGTTAGCAAAAATTTTGGGTCTTTTCTCACGAAGTCCTCAATAGGATAGGCAATGTCAAACTTTACATAATACCCAAGTAATACAGTTCGTACGCCAAATCCATAACTCGATAGCCATGGATTTTTAAAATTCTGAATTCGAGCTTTAAATGGAGAACCAGTAGGATCTATAATTTCTGTATTTACACTATTTTCCGTGGCAAATGGAGATGGTCCTGTCCAGGCAGATCCCATGTCATAAAAACTTATCAATTGGAAGTTTCTAAAGAAATTTGAACCAATGGATCCTCGATATAAATACTTGATTATTGGAATTCTTAACTCGGCATTAAATAGCAATGTATTGTCGCCGTTGAATGTATTATAGTCAAATCCTCGCAGACTGGTTACATATTCTACATACAAAATATTTGAGTTGTCAACTCCAACGGAATGATTCAACGGATCACCTACCCCTGTGTTATTAGTTTTATTAAATAACCAGTTGTCCATGCCTCCCAACAGATATTTCTGTGGATTGGCTCCCCAATATCTTCCATAAAACAAGCGTGTGGCAAAGACGATTTCTCTATGAATTTTTTGGTAATGCCTCAAATCTAAATATACATTTGAAAATGACTTTTTACTGTTACCAATTCCTTCATTGTGCCTTAAGCCTGCTTTCCCTCTAGTCCCTTGTATCAAATTCTGCCCGCCAACGGTTGTATTATCATAGATAAATTCAAACTTTATACCTGCATAATTGACGTTTGAAGTGACAGGTCCTTGGGTGGGAAATAATACTGATGTTGCATCAAGATCCCAAAATCGGGTGGTTTCAAAAAATGGAACAATTGACAATCTGCTGGTTACACTCAATGGCAATGAGGCTCCTATTTCAAATTTGTTTAAAGTATATTTTTGTAAAGAAGAGGCATTTTCTGTTTCACGGAACAATGATTTACGGTCGTATCTGGCATGGAAGTCAATAGTATTCTTTAAATATCTGTATTCTCCGTAAAAACTACCACTCTTGAGGTCTGTTGTAGCCAATATACCACCATAAAATTTATGGTTTTCTAATTGATCGTTCAGTTGTGCCTCCAGTTTTAGACCAAAACCAATCATTGGGTCAACAATAAAAGATGTTACGATATTATCAGCACTAAATTTTGTAATATAAGGAAACGGACCTGCAACATCACTTTCCTTTCTCAGCCTTCTATATGAACTTAAAAATGAGCCTGTTTTTTTTCCACTTTTTACCACATCTGTATCAAATACATAGCCGTCTGTATCAAGTAAATCTTCACCTTTTTTGTTGTCTTCTTTCTTAGTTACATTATTGGAAAGTGGTGCTGAAAACCTATAATTTTTGGTATCAATAAGTTGGTCTCCTGTGCCTTGAAAAGAATCTGTTCTATATTGATCTAAAAATGAAGGAGCTGATTTTTTCTCGATTTGCTGGTCGGGAACAATTTGAGTTTTAGTTTTTTTATTATCCGGCAATACACCAGTAGCAACATTTTTAAGGGCTCGCTTTTTCCTGGAGTCTTTCAATCTTTGAGCAACAAATTTTGCATTCAAATATTGTTTTCGCTTTGTTTGGGCAGTAAATATATTTTGATCTAAATTGTAATTTTGCTTTAGATAAAGATTGTCTTTTCCTTTATCTGTCATCACAAAAGAAAACAAACTCATATCATAGCTGATATCAAAATCTTTTATTCCTGTTCCAAAATTTGATACCTGGTGATATATATTTTTATCCAAACGATATTTATAAAGGTTATATATCCCCTGTTGATCACTGATAAAATAATAATCATTGGCATTTACAGCCATTGGTTTAATATTGGTACTCAATGTATTAGTAATTCTACGAACAGTTTTTTTAGTAGAGTCAATGTTATAAATAAAGATGTTATAGGTATTGCTTATGTCTTCAATCTTTCTTCCTTTTACATCAATGGTATCTGTTGTTCTGTTGGAACTGAATATAATTGAACTTGTACCAGGGATAAATCTAGGGTTGATATCGTCGTAAAAATCACTGGTAATTCGCTTAATGGAATTTCTTCTTAAACTTACCAAATAAAGGTCGTTGTCACCATTTCTGTCAGCACTCAAAACGGCAAGGTTTCCATTTCTTACAATGTCAAAATCTTTGATTTGATTGATTCTGGTAAGCTCCTTTTTTACCTTATTTTTGGATGATATTTCATAAAGCCAAAGATAATTTCTGCCATATTTTGTACCGATTATTCCCAAAGTATTTTCATCCTTCCAACTCAATAAAGGAATGTTTTTGTCTGGCTCTTGGTTCAAAACCTTGTATCCACCTTTGAGCGCTACTTTTTCTTTATTCTTGCCAACACGATTGATGATTACTTTATATTTACCCTTATTATTTATTGTGTATGCGTAGTAATTTCCTTCCGGGCTTATTTTTACGTCTTTTATAATAACTCCTTTTTTATTGGTATTCACTTTTGAACCTTTATCAGGCAAGACGTAATTTTGATCTATGAAAGAAGTTTGTCCCAAATAGTAATTTTTCCATTCGGCTAAAAAACTTTTATATGGTATTCCAATGGTACCGGAAATGCTCCTTTCTTCATTGCGAATGATACGAGTGAGATTTAAGATATTAGAAATATAACTTGCTCCATATCTTTCGGCAATGAAATTCCAAATAGACTGTCCTATTAACTCTGATTCATAACCAGTAAACTTGGCCAGTTTCAGGGTGTTTTTATTACGCATTAAATCTCTGATAAAATCATCCATTTCTACATCCCATCCATAAGCTGTATATCGCGCAGCACCATTCATATACCAGGACGGTAACAACAATAAATAACTATTTTGAAACATATCGGAGAGACTACCGCCAAACATCATATCGTGAATGAGCATGGAAGACAGTTTATAAATAAGTAATTTTTTAAATTCTTCAGCATTTCCAGGGTAAGCAATTTCCACCAGCGGTGACACAAAATCTGTTTGTCCGGCGACATCAAAACTATTGTCGTTAACGCCAATATTACTTTGAAGCAAATCTGTTGGGGAATTGTAAAGAAATATTTCTGTTTTGCTATACGAAACTGTTCCGAGGATATCGGTTACCCTGTCAAATTCTTTTTCAAGGTATTTCGTGGCTATTTTCGCAATTTCATTTCCCCCATCGTAAAAGTATATGTCGAAATTTTCAGTGCTATAATATCTCCATTTGAAATTTTTATACTGAACTCTGTTTTTCCCAAATTTTTCCATGGCTTCCTGTGCTAAAACACAGCTTACCGACATAGTAAAAGTCAAAAAAATTAAAAATGATATGGTCTTCAGTTTTCTCAAATTAATAGCGTTTCTTAACTATCCGGTGTTGTCCGGTTTTGTGTGAAATATAACGAATAATACTTTTTAATATCAACTTCTTCATCAAGAATGTTGCCTTCTTCAAGACATTTCACCAATTGATTACCAAAAAATGGGGCAATGGAAACGCCCTTTGTTCCTAAGCCATTAAAAACAATCAAACTTTTATGGATTGGATGAGTACCGATCAATGGCTTTCTTGTTTTGGTACCGGGTCTAATGCCTGCTTCTTGTTTCACAATTTCATACTTCACTTTTAATAACGTATCGAGTTTTTTAGTTATTTCATTCTTTCCCAATTCAGTTGGTTTTTCTGACAAGTCTGCTCGATTATATGTTGAGCCTGCTTTATAAAATCCAATTCCCTGGGGTATTATAAAACCCGATCTGTTGTAAATAGTTTTAAAATTTTGCTGCAATTTCAAATGCAAAATTTCACCTTTTACTGGAGCGAGTGGCAACCAATCAAAATATTTTGATTTTTGCATTTGGTATCCGGAACAGTAAATAATTTTACTTGCATTTATTTCTTTATACTTTATTTCATTATTCAAAATCTCAAGAAAATTTTCATCGAATCTTTCTTCTAAATAAAGGCATTTTCCTGAAAGATATTGATAAAATGATTCAATAAATTTATGGACATTTAGAACAAATCCAGAAATTTCTACTCCTCCAAATGGATCGTAGACATGGTCTGAGTGTGTATTATTCTTACATATTTTATTGATAAATTTTTTATAACCGGGTTGTGAACTTCTACCGTCCCAATCATTCAATTCTTCTATGGATAGAAATGGACGATATATTGTCCTTTTTGAAAAAAATAATGTGTTGGTTGTTTGCTCGGCTTCTTTATAAAACTGTTCTAAAAAAGGTATCAATTGTTCTGTTTTCCATGATTTTACCATCTTGGGTCCTGTAAAAGGATTTACCAATCCTATGGCAACAGTCGAAGAGGTGGACGCTTTTCGCTCATCAATTATAGCGATGGTTTTTCCGCACATCAACAATTGGTAAGCGATAATACTTCCAGCCAAACCCTGACCAACAATGAGGTAATCATAATTCATGAAGCGAATTAACGAAAAAGCTTGAAATTATATTTTTTTAATTCAATTTTGTAAATAAAAATTGATAAATGGTAATAAAACAGTTTGTATTTAATGCGTTTTCTGAAAATACCTATGTGGTATATGACGACACTAAAGAATGTATAGTTATAGACCCAGGGTGCTATGAACCGGACGAAAAAGAATTATTAAAAAAGTATATTGAAGATAATGATCTTATAGTGAAAATGTTGATCAATACTCATTGCCATATTGATCACGTATTAGGAAATAATTTTGTAAAAAATGAATATGGAGTAGAGCTAACAATTCATAAGCTTGACCTCGAAACCCTAAAGGCAAATGAAGTGGTAGCACCAATGTATGGATTTCAGGGATTTGAGTTTGCTGAGGCTGATAATTTTATCGAAGAAGGTGAAAAAATTAAATTTGGCAATTCCTATTTTGATGTAATTTTTGTTCCTGGACATTCCAGAGGACATATCGCTCTGATAAATGAAGAAGAAAAAATATGCATTGGGGGTGATGTTCTGTTTCGACAAAGTGTTGGCAGAACGGATCTTCCGGGTGGAGATTTTGATACTTTAATGGATAGCATTAAAAATAAACTATTTAGATTGGCAGATGATATGACAGTATATTGTGGCCATGGTGCTGATACTAGTATTGGGTACGAAAAAAAGTATAATCCTTTTTGTGGAGAAGCTGCGAATTGAAAATAATTAAAAAGTGACAAAACATATCCCAAATTTTCTGACTTTGTGTAATCTGGCCAGTGGCTGTTATGGTATTGTTGCGGTTTTCAAAGGTGATTTGCTAACTGGAGCAAGTATGATTTGGGCAGGAGCTGCTTTTGATTTCTTTGATGGATTTGCTGCGCGAATTTTAAAGAAATTTTCAAAGATTGGCAAAGATCTGGACTCTTTAGCCGACCTGGTTACATTTTGTTTTTTGCCGGCTTCAATTTTATTTGTACTAATTGAAGAACAAAATGCAGATTTTAGCCTTCCTTTCCTGGGCTTTCTATTAGTAATTTTTGGAGCTGTCCGGCTGGCAAAATTCAATAATGACTCCCGGCAAACAGATGTCTTTTATGGACTTCCTGTTCCGGCGAGCGGCATATTTGTAAGTGCCATTCCTTTTATTAATGACAATACGATGTTTACTGATGTTTTCATGGATTTTCGTACGTTAATTGGAATATCTGTTTTATTATCTGTTATGATGGTTTCTAATATTAAATTAATGTCTTTAAAATTTCAGAGCTTTACCGTTCAGGCTAACTGGCATAGGTATTTGTTAATATTAATTTCGATAGTACTAATCTCATTTATTAAGATTATTGCTCTTCCATGTATTATTTTAGCATATGTTGCATTATCTGTAATACTAAATATTAGAAAATAATCGTTATTTTTGCATCCAGACAAAGCCTTCCTTTTGAAAACCAATTTCAAAAACTAAATATTTTTTGAACAGTTAAGTTATCTTTATTAAACTTATTTGATTTGAGATTATTGACTTTCATATTTAAATCAGTCTTTATCTGCACGATGTTTATACTATTTTCTTCTCAAATGATGAAGGGTGGTGCTGCTGTTGTCAAAATTCCTATTTCATGGGATAGTAGCAATATTCAATCATTTTCTGTTGAAGGAGCCATTTATCCCAAAGAAACCAACGGCTTACCATTGATTTCCATTCAGTTGGAACAAAATGATATTTCGGGATATGAGGTAAAAGACATACTAAAATCTGAAATTTCTGAGGCATTAACAGAGATAATCGAACAGAAGTTTCCTAACAATTATAACTCCGTATCAATAAAAACTCTGAAAGAAAAGGGGAACCAAGTCAATTTCATCGAAATTTTCCCCATTTTGTTTGATTCCGTTTCCAATAAATTTTATAAAGTTGAGTATCTGGAAATTGAGTTGAAAACAAAGTCAGGAAAAATTATAAACTCAAATTTGCGAACTGCCGAAAGTAGAGGAAATTCGGTATTAGCAACTGGTAATTGGTATAAAATACCCATTACAAAAGCCGGTATTTATAAAATTGATTATAATTATTTGCAAAATACCGGTATTAATGTTGCAGCCATTAATCCTAAAAAGATAAAGATTCATGGAAATGGAGGAGGTATGCTTCCTCAGATTGTAGGAGATGATCGACCCAATGATATTAATGAAAATGCAATAATGGTTGTTGGTGAAGAAGATGGAAACTTTAGTAAAGAAGATTATATTTTGTTTTTTGGTGAAGATGCCGACTATCATAAATTATCTGCACCTGACGAACTGGAATATCAGAAAAATTTTTATTCCGATACCACTTTCTACTATTTGACAATTTCAGATCAAGATGGATTGAGGGTTACAGAGAAGGAAGACCTTGGCAGCGAACATACAAAAATCAAAAGTTTTGATGATTATATTATTTACGAAAATGATGAATATAATATTATAAATTCGGGTAGAGAATGGTATGGAGAATTGTTTGATTTTACACTTACCTATGATTTCAAATTTGACTTTAGCGATCTAATCCCAGAGACAGATATTGTTGTAAAATCATCTGTAATGGGACAATCTTTCCAGGAAGCTTCTCTTGATTTATCTATCAATGGCCAACCATTGGGGCAACAAACAATCAATACAATTGCAGATGGTTCTTATTTGGCCAAAGGATCGAACCAGATTGAAACATTTAAGCTCAATACATCTACAATACCCTCATCAGAAAAATTTACGATAAGATTGTCTTTTAATCCAGTAGGATCAAAAAAATCAAAAGCGTTCTTAAATTATCTAACCATAATTGGACAAAGGAAATTAAGGCTCTTTGGAAGTCAAACCATTTTCAGGTCTTTGGCAAGCACACAAAATGCTATTTCTACTTTTGAAATTGGCGGCGGTAATTCAACATCTCAGGTTTGGGAGGTGACAGATCCTCTAAAGCCATACAAACAAAAATTTTCTACCAATGGAAGTAACATCACTTTTGGTGCATTTAGTTCGGAGTTAAGAGAGTTTGTAGTTTTTAATGATCAGGACGTTTTAATTCCTGAAGCATCTGCGCAAGTCATGAACCAAAATTTGCATGCCTCTTCAAATGTTGATTTTTTGATTGTCACCTATCCAGGATTTAAAAATGAAGCTGAGCGGTTAGCAGATTTCAGAAGAAATCATGATGGACTCAAAGTTATGGTTGTAACCCCGGATGAAATATATAATGAGTTTTCGTCTGGAAAACAAGATGTCACAGCTATTCGGGATTTTATTAAATATTTGTATGAATTGGGAGCTGAAGGAAACAGACTTCAAAATGTATTGCTTTTTGGGAAAGGGTCATTTGACTATAAAGATAGAATTGACAACAACACCAATTTTGTGCCTATCTACACTTCCAGAAATTCTTTGCATCCGATAGCCAGTTATTCTTCTGATGACTATTATGGTTTTCTTGATGATGACGAAGGTGAATGGAGAGAATCTTATAACGGAGATCTCTTAATGGATATTGGTGTGGGTAGACTTCCAATAAAAACCATTGCAGAAGCCAAGATATTGGTGGATAAATTGATAAACTATGATACCAATTCTGAGACCTATGGTAAATGGAGAAATGAGGTTATTTTTATTGCTGACGATGGAGATGGAAATTTACATCAAAGAGATGCTAATAGACTGGCTACATTGGTCGATACATCTTTTACACAATTTAACGTCAATAAAATATATGTTGATGCATTCGAGCAAATAGAAACTTCCATTGGAGAGTCTGCTCCTGATGTAAATGCTGAAATTGAGCGATTGATAAACAAAGGAGCTCTGATATTCAATTTTACAGGACATGGGTCTACAACAAGGTGGACGTCAGAAACAATACTAAATATCTCTTCGGCAAGTGAATTTAAAAATACTAACAAACTTCCACTATTTGTGACTGCGACTTGTGAATTTGGCAGGCACGATAACCCAAAAGCAATTTCAGGCGGAGAGTATTTATTGCTCAATCCTAATGGAGGCGCAATAGGATTGTTGACAACCGGTAGACCCGTTTTTTCCAGTACGAATTTTATCTTAAATCATGCGTTTTATAACAATGTTTTTCTAAAAGAAGAAGGACGTTTTCGCTCTCTTGGTGAAGTATTCAGAAAAACGAAAAATCAGTCTTTAAACGGAAGCGTTAATCGAAATTTCTCATTATTGGCTGACCCATCTATGACGCTTTCCTATGCCAAAGATGAAATATTATTAATTGCGGATGACGAATCATACCAAGCCGGTGATACCTTAATGGCCTTGGGAACAGTAAAATTGAAAGGCCAGGTTATGAATCGTGAGGGTCAGTTAAACACAAGTTTTAATGGGAATTTGGTTGCTACAGTATTTGACCAGCCTAGTGAGATAGAGACTTTTGGTCATGAAGATGCAGTAATGAAGTTTTTGGTTCGTGACAATGTCTTGTTTAGAGGAGAAGTAACAGTATCAGATGGCGAATTTGAAATTGAATTTATAGTACCAAAGAACATTACTTATGATTTTGAAAAAGGTAAAATTAGTATGTATGCACTGGACGAATCACAACATTTAGATGCTGGTGGTTCGAATATTGAATTTGTGGTTGGAGGAGAAAGTCAGGATTATATTGCTGATAATATTGCTCCACAAATAGAATTATTTATTAACGATACGAGTTTTGTTAATGGTGGAATTACGCGTCCGGATGTACTTTTTATAGGCAAACTCAGCGATGAGAGTGGTATAAGTATATCAAACTCCGAATTGGGACAGGAATTAGTTGCCATACTTGATGAAGGAGAAGAAATTTCTGTAAATGATTATTATTTTAGTGCCAAGGATACTTATAAAATAGGCTGGATAAAATATCCATATAAAGATTTATCTATTGGAATTCACAAAATACGGCTGAAAGCATGGGATATTCATAATAATTTTAATGAAGCTGAGCTTGAGTTTTTAGTGGTAGAAGATGAAAATATTGCCATAGAGAGCTTAATAAATTTTCCGAACCCATTTAGTGATTATACCCAGTTTAGTTTTGAGCATAATAGAGCAGGTGATGATTTGGAGATTATGATTGATGTTTTTTCCATGCAAGGAAAATTGGTAAAACAATTTGCTTATATAAAGGAAAATAGTGAATCTCGCATTTCAGATTTGGTTTGGGATGGAAAGGAAAAAAATGGCGGAACTTTATTAAGTGGGATATATGTGTTCAGGCTCTCGCTTCGTTCTTTGAACGATGGAAGTAAAAAACAAGCAAATCAAAAATTGATAATAATAAAATAATTATATTTAGTACGCATTATCTATTAAATAATGAAAATCAAATTAATATTATTCATAAGTGCATATTTTACAATTGTATCTTCGATAGATGCACAAGTAAATATCGCTGGACAAGATACCTCCAGGAGGGTAATTACTACGGCAGTTCCTTTTTTATTAATTGCTACTGATGCCAGAGCAGGAGCAATGGGTGACGCAGGCGTGGCAACAAGCCCCGATGCTAATGCTACTCATTGGAATATAGCCAAGTTGGCTTATATAAAGGATGACATTGGGTTTAGCCTGTCATATACTCCATGGCTGGGAAAAATAATCAATGATATGAGTTTGACCTACCTGACAGGTTATTATAAAATTAACAAAGAGCAGGCAGTAGCATTTTCTATGAATTATTTCAATTTGGGAGATATTCAATTTACTGATTGGGAAGGAAATGATCTTCAAAACTTTAACCCTCGTGAGTTTTCATTTTCAGGTTCATATTCCAGGATGCTTTCAGAAAATATGAGCCTTGGGGTAACATTAAAATATATTAGATCAAACCTGACAGGTAATGTATTTTCCAGTACAGAAGACGGACAAGTTGGGGTGAGTATTGCCGCAGACATAGGCTGGTATTGGAACAAAGATATAGGTCAAAACTCTAATCTTGCTTTGGGAGCAACAATAACAGATATTGGAAATAAAATTACTTATTCCAATGATGCACAGAAAGAATTTATTCCTACAACATTGAGAATTGGGAGTGCTTACAAATTTAATCTCGATCCATATAATTCTTTAACCTTTGCACTGGATTTTAACAAACTTATGGTTCCTACACCACCTGTCTATGTAGTGGATGATAATGGAAGGGTGATATATGACCAGAATGGTGACCCTGAAATAGCACGTGGTAAAGACCCAAATCGAGCACTATTGAGCGGTATGTTTGGATCATTTACCGATGCTCCTGATGGAGTTTCAGAAGAGTTGAAGGAGGTAATGATTGGTGGAGGAGTAGAATATTGGTATAAAGATCTTTTTGCATTAAGGGGAGGATATTTTTGGGAAAATTATGAAAAGGGAAATCGAAAATATTTTACGATGGGTCTCGGATTGAGGTATAATGTATTTGGTATTGACTTTGCTTATTTAGTTCCTCAAAAGAAGGAGCATCCGTTGGCCGAAACACTCAGATTTACTTTACTCTTTAATTTTAACAATGGTAAGGTAAAGGAATCTATCAAAAACGAAGATACAATTAATGCTCGATAGAACTATTGCTCCTTCAGTAGTCGAGCCTAAGAAATTCAATCTTCCAGTTCCAAAATACATCCAATTTAAAAATGGATCTCAATTTTTCTTTTTGAATATTGGCGATCAGCCAGTCATCAAATTGGAATTTATTTTCAAAGCGGGTAGTTGGTTTGAGTCATCTCCCGGAATAGCATTTTTTGCCGCCAAAATGCTAACCGAGGGTACAATATCATTTTTTTCGAAACAGATTGCAGAAAGGCTAGATCAATATGGGGCATTTGTTGATATCAGCCCTGGATTTGATTACATAAATTTTAGCGTTAACATTCCTACACATCATTATCGTAAAATAGAATCAGTCATTCATGAGATACTTTTCAATCCAACTTTTCCTGAGAAGGAATTGGAGCTGATGAAAAAAATTCAAATTCAGCAGTTGAGTGTCAATGAGAAAAAAAACAATTTTGTGGCTTCGAGATTGTTTAGGTCAAAATTGTATCAAGGATCACCTTATGGAAATGTGCTGACTGAAAAAAGTATTATTGACATAAACACAAAAAGTATAGGTAATCATTTTGATAAATGGGTAAAAGGTAAATTTGATATTTTCGTAACAGGAAATTTTGATCGGAGCTTTCAACGTGGAATTATAAGATCTTTCGAAAAATATCTTTCACCAACTAATAAATTTGAAAGTAAAGACTTCAAATATTCAAAACATTTTGATGAGTACCATGGAAGAAAAGAAAGTTTTCAGTCTGCTATTTTCATGGGAAAAAGAAGCATTGGCAAAGACCACAAAGATTTTAGTCAATTATTGCTATTGAACGAAGTTTTTGGAGGTTATTTTGGTTCCCGACTCATGCAAAATATAAGAGAAGATAAGGGGCTTACTTATGGCATCCAGTCTCATTTGGTTTCGATGAAGAATGATGCATATTTCGTGATAAACTCAGAAGTAAAAAAAGAAAATAAAGACCTGGCGGTTGAGGAGATTCAAAATGAAATTGAAAAATTGAAAAATGAATTGATCAGTAATAAAGAGCTGGCTCAGGTAAAAAGCTATTTGAAAGGATCAATAATTAATACCCTCACAACTCCATTTGCAATTACAGAAAAATGGAAAAATATCTATTTTTATAATCTGGAGAATAATTTCTACGATAATTTGTTTGATAAAATTGATCAAACCTCGAGTGAAGAACTATTACGACTGGCCAACGATTTATTATTTGACAAGCCGCTTTCAAGTGTCATAGTTGGCTAATTCTCCTACCGTAAAAAGTTCCTAAAGCTCCAATACTTCCTTAAACTTGTAGAATATGTCGTTGTTTTCCATGATTCCACTAAATAGTTCTGCTTGTGGGCCAAATGAATAAACAGGAACCATAACTGCCGTGTGACCACCAGTAGTAAATTTTCCCTCTACAACTCCAGTAGCAAGATCACCTCCATTAATGGAAAATCCACCAGTTTCATGGTCGGCAGTAATCACGACTAATGTTTCGCCATCTTTGGCGGCAAATTTTAAAACTTCCCCAACCGTTCTGTCAAAATCAAGCATTTCCGTAATAATATATGGGACATTATTATCATGACCACCCCAATCAATTTGTGAACCTTCTATCATAAGAAAAAAGCCTTTTTTGTTTTTCTTTAGTAAATTCATAGCATATTCTGCTGAAGGTTTGAGCATTTCACCCCTGCCGAGCAAATATGGCTGTAACTGATCGTCAGCAACCAAAGCAGCAATTTTTTCTCCTTTAGCAAACTTTAGAGAGTCCATGGATGTAACAATATCGTATCCCTTATTTTCAAGTTTTAACAGCAGATTTATGCTATCCTTTCTTTGATTAAAGTATTTTTTACCTCCACCAATAAATACATCAATTTCTGTATTTAAAAATTCCAGGGCAATTTCTTCGTGCATACCTCTACTTGGTTGATGTGCAATAAATGAGGCAGGAGTTGCATGAGTAATATCACAAGTTGCCACTAATCCTGTGCCCATTCCTTTTTCCTCAGCCATTTCGAGGATTGTCTTTTTAGGAACATCATTTCTATCAACACCTATGGCCCCATTGTGCGTTTTTTCTCCTATAGAAAAAGCCGTAGCTCCAGCAGCAGAATCTGTTATTAATTTATCCGATGAGTTGGTTTTATTAAAGCCCGAAAATGGCATAGTTTTGATATACGATTCACCTTTATTTGCCATCAATCCTGCATATACGTGTGATGTCCCCATGCCATCACCAATTAGAAAAATAATGTTTTTAACCTTTTTTTTATTTGATTTCTTCTTAGCGTAATTTTTTACTTTGTAGAAATCTTTATTTTCATATTTGGTCTTATCAATTTCTTCAATCTTGGTATAATCAAATTTTTGTGCATAACAAAAAGTAGGAATTGCAAAAAAAAGAATTAGGAATTTTTTCATAATGGATTAATTAATTTGCTCGAAATTTAATAAAGAAAAGTGCATATATAGACGATGAGCAAATTTTTAGTTTGCATTTTGAGATACAATTTTATTAAGATGTCAATAATGTAAAATATTGAACTATGAAGTAAGCAAAGATGCAGAACCTTGATCAAGGTACATCCATGTTGCTTTGTGCTGCTGTAATATTGAAGCCGGAACATCCTGTGTCACTTCCCCTTCCAATGAACCTTTTACTGCCACAGCTTTTCGCTCGTCGGGAACGCTGCAAATTATTGCTTTGGATTTCATAATTTGTTTTACAGACATACTGATAGCTTTTTCAGGAACATCCTCAAATGTTGGAAACCAACCTTCGCCCATCTGTTGAAGTCGGCATTTCTTGTCCAGGTTAACCTCAAGGTATGCTTTTTCAATTTCAAAATCAGCAGGGGGATCGTTAAAAGCCAAATGACCATTTTCCCCAATTCCTACAAATGCTACATCAATTGGATGATGTGAGATCAAATCTTGAAGACGCTGACATTCCGCTTGAGGGTTTAATTCTCCATTCACATAATGAATTTTTTTAGGAGATACGATATCGGCAAAACGTTCTTTTAAATACTTTCGAAATGAAGCTGGATGAGTCTCAGAAATACCAATATATTCATCTAAATGAAAGGTAGTAACTTTCGACCAATCAATATCCATTTTTACCAATTCATCAAGCATTTCAAACTGAGATGCTCCAGTAGCTACAATGATGTTGGCTACACCGTTTTCATTAATTGCTTTTTGTATTAATTCAGCTCCTTTAGTGCTTGCCTTTTTTCCAAGTTCTTCCTTGGTAGTTGATACTATAATTTCCATTTTTTTTATTTTGATATAAAGTTAAATTAATTAGAAAAAATCTGCAACTGCAAAATAGCTTGTCACAAAACTAAATACAATTACCAATAGTAATCCAATATTCATATTGGTACCCGCTACATGTTCTTTCATAAGATTCTTTTTATTTAAAAGAAAAAATATTGGGATGGCCACCGCCGGCAAAATCAAGGCTTGAAATGCCTGAGAAAAAATCATTAATAGAGGAGGCCTGGCATCCAAAAACTGCATTCCGAATCCAAAAAGTATCCCTATAAAGCCAAGTGTACGGAACATGGGAGAACGAATATCTCTCTTTTTACCAGTATAATCTGCAATGAGCCAAGGGGCGATTAAAATGATTGGAAAGATGGAAGAGATACCCGCTCCCACAACTCCCAGTATAAGAATAAATGCTGCAATTTTTCCTCCAATTGGTTCGAAAAGACTTATCATCTCCACCGTATCATTCAGTTTCAAACCCATCACGTGCAAAGTTCCGGCTGAAACTGCCATGATGATCAAGCTTAGAAAAAGCATCATGGATGCAGAAACTGCCGAATCTCTTTTTTCTTGCTTTAAATTCTTGATTGTCCAACCTTTTTCAGCAACTACTGTACTTCTCATGATAAAAACAGCTGCAGAACAAGTGGTCCCCGCGATAGCTGCGATTAGTCGATATGACCCTGAATCATTAGGAATGCTTGGTACAAGCCCGCTAGCAATGGAAGAAAAACTGGGTTTTACCATAAATAATACGATAACAAAAGAAACTCCCATTAG
This sequence comes from uncultured Roseivirgaceae bacterium, assembly GCA_964423255.1. Classification (GTDB taxonomy): domain Bacteria; phylum Bacteroidota; class Bacteroidia; order Cytophagales; family Cyclobacteriaceae; genus JAAUQL01. The sequence continues at coordinate 29,948 of CAYREN010000004.1, forward strand.
AATAACCAGCACAATAAGAAACTTTTCAAATAATTGATATTTTCCATTCCATAGTAGTATATAAAGTCCTACTACTAAAACAATTGTTATGGACATGGTACTGAATCCAGTGCCTCCAAAAAGGATTTTCGACCCTTCCTGAATGAGGTCAGAGACAATGCCGAAAATACCCATTAATGAAAGTATTTCGCCAATGATTAAAGCAATCAATATATAGATGGCCAATACATTTCCATATTTGAAATTTGTTTTGATGGTTAATAATGCAGTCTTACCCGTTACGAGAGTTGTCTGGCCATATGCCACCATTAATACGTAGGTAAATATACAGGATAGTACTAAGGCCCATGTGAGTGTCATGCCATACTCAGCCCCCACTTTTGCCATGGTAGTAACACTTCCGGTGCCAATATTATACCCAATTAAAAATAATCCGGGACCAATGGCGGACATCCCAATCAGGATTCTTGTAAGTAGCTTTTTATCACTCATTTAAAAATGGCTTATCTCAATAATCAGTAATTATCAAATCCGGACTTCTTCCCATTTCTGACTGCCTACAGATTTCTCTAAAGCTTCCAACACAGCCACACCATTTAATATACTTTCATGACTTCTAGGCTCTTTTCCCGTTCGGAACATCTCAATCATATCCACATAATTTATTCCCGGATCTGGTTCTTGTGCATTTGATTTTAATTCAACAAGACCTTTATCTTCTATTTCCACAAAAGTTTCCCAATTACGAGCTTTTTTAAAAATTAAAGTAGCAAACAAGCCGCTCTTGAAAACCAGACCTGCACTTCCTTTTTTTCCATCCCTACTTACTTTTACACGCTCAATATCTTCTCCAAAAATATTCATCAGCGGTTGTAGCAAGTGGACGCCATAGAAGAATATTCCCCCATACTTCGAGTTGATATCTACAGGACCATATCTTACCACCTGGTTGATTTTTTCCATAGATTCTACCTGCTTTTTCATATCATAAGTAGCATTGCTGTGTGCTATGGAACTGTAAGAAGTCACCGGCGTTCCATACTTCCTGGCCATTGCCAAAAATTCTTTTCCTTCATCAACTCTGTAACAAAATGGTTTATCGATAAAAGTTGGTATGCCCTCCTTAACAAAAGGCGTTGCTGCCTCAAGATGGTACATTGCATGTCGATGGTCAACGATCAATGCATCAATCTTGCCTAACATGTCTCTGGGATCTTTCACGATATTGGGAATATTTCCTTTCTCCGCTGCATTTTTGGCAAACTCATCTGTCTCTCCCCAAACATATTTTACTTCAACACCGGGAAATTTTTTATCTGTATTAATCATTTTGCCATAACCTATTGTGTGCGAATTTTCAGCACCAATGATACCAATACGGATTTTTTTCTCAGTATTTTCAACTCCTGACAACACCTCAGAGGCTATTGAAATCGTGTTAGAAAGTGCAACTGACGAAAGGGCTGCCCCCGCACTTATGGTTTTTATAAATGATCTTCGTGATTTCATTTTATATATAAATAATTGTTTTATTAAAGTTTCATTTCCCAACCTTTTTCATAACTCCTCGACCAATATTTTAATGCTTCTTTGTCTTTTAATATATGTCCGTTTTTTGGGT
>CAYREN010000004.1:31668-36144 GCA_964423255.1 uncultured Roseivirgaceae bacterium
CTCGACCAATATTTTAATGCTTCTTTGTCTTTTAATATATGTCCGTTTTTTGGGTCAATCTCAAGAGAATGGCCTACCCGTTGTGCAATATTACCAAGTTGCACAAGCAAGGTGCTTTTATGTCCCGATTCGATATCGGCATTGAGTTTACTGCTTCCGTCTCGAATCCCGTCAAAGAAGTTATTGATGTGAATGGCATCAAGGTTATTAAAAGGGCTTACCAGATTTCCACTATCCATCTTTTGATCCACTTTTACTTCTTTGACAATATTATTTTGTAAATCGAAAATAGTATAGTTATTGCCTCCCGGGAAAAGCATACTCCCCTTTTCTCCATAAAATATAGCACCAACCGCGCTTCCTTCTACGGATCTCCCATTGCAGCTTCTTCCTTCCCATGTCATGGAAACACCCCCATTAAAATCAAGGTTAATCACTTGCGTATCTGGCGTTTCCCAATCATCTTGATAACGATACCTTCCTCCATTTGAACTTACTTTTATGGGATAATCTACATCAAATCCCCAGCGTAAAAGATCAATCATATGTGTGCCATTATTCAGTGCCTCACCAGTTCCCCAATGCCAGTTCCAGTGCCATTTATAATGAACGAGATTATCGTTAAATTCTTTCCTTGGTGCCGGCCCTTGCCAGAGATCCCAATTGAGCCATTCGGGAATTGCAGCCTCTTTTCCAACACCAATCGAAGGGCGGTTATTGGCATACCAACCTTTACCAAAATATGCACGACCTATTATACCATCTTTCAATTCTTGCATCCCTTGAACAACTGCAGGAAATGACCTTCGCTGGTTGCCCAGCTGTATTGCTTTTTTATATTTTGTTGCAGCTTTAATCAATATTTCACCTTCATTCGGATTATGACTACTGGGTTTTTCGAGATAGACATTTTTACCGGCTTGGACAGCTAAAAGCGCAGCAGGGGCGTGCCAATGGTCGGGCGTGGCAATTACCATTGCATCAATATCTTTATCTTCCAATGATTTGCGGAAATCACCAAATCCTAAGGTTTTAAGCTCCTGAACTTCTGCAACTGCCTTTTGGCAATTTTCAATGGCTCTACTATCTACATCACAGATATGAAGTACATTACAACGATCCTGATCAGCAAAATTTCTCGCCAAGGCTTTTCCTCTGGAATTTACGCCCATTACGGAAATGTTTAATTTCTCATTGGCTCCTAATATGCGTCCATAGCTTTTTGCACTGAATGTTGGAAGGACAGCTCCTATAGAAACAGCAACTGAAGCAGTAGTTGTTTTTTTGATAAAATCTCTTCTCGATTTATTTTTCATGGTAAAAGTATTTAGATAGGTGCAACTTTTTTCTATTTATTGACATTGGGTAAGAGTTTGATTATACCCATGTATTCAATGCTTAATTCGTTTCTTATTCAAAAGAAATATTGCCAAAATAAGTGGGCTGATGATAATCAGGCTTTTCGGTCCCGACAGGATTCCAGGTAACGAAGTGTGGCTTTGAAGTGTCATCGCCACATTTATAAAAATTTGCGCTTCCTTGTAGCCCTTTAAAGGTCAAATTGTTACTATGAGAAAAACTTGCCTTAGGTATAACGATCATCATTTCCCATTCATGGCCACCTGTTTTTTCATTGAAGGGTTGGTCTCCTAAGGATGATTTTACTTTAATCAATTTCAGGATTTCCGGATCAATTTCTACTCTATTTTCTCTTACCTTACCATATTGGACATGGGGTACTCCAACGCAATTAAATTCAAAATTGTAATATTCTTCCTTACCAGGTGCAATAAAAAACTCAACACAGCTATCTTTGTGCACACCACTGTTGATTTTAGTTTCTTTGGCTAAAATATATTCTTCTTTGACATAATATTTAAGCCATATTTCATCTTGCCAATAGGCGATCCTGAAATTTACTTCTGGTTTATATGCATATTCCGACCAATTCATTGTGCCAATGTTTTGTAGTTTGGCATTACTTTCCAATAATTTTTCAGCCTGCTCAATGTCCACAGGACTTGTATGCTGAATTTCTTTTACAACTAATTCTTTCACAGCTTTATCATTTGAATCTTTGGTTTGTTCCTGGGTTTTGTTTCCACATTCCGACAAAAGCCCAAGAAATAATATTGCCACTAAATGGCCTGAAATTTTTTGAATATTTTTTTTACGTAGATAATTCATAGATACCAAATTTAGACAAATCATATGAAATGACAAGGATTCCAAAGTTCATTCCTTTCTTAGGGTTTTGATTAACTCAAATATTTCGAGGAATAAAAATTGAAAGATTTAATTTATGCATCTTACTAAGAAGCTGGCTTGTTCCCGATATCATATATTTTGCGGAAATTATTGAGATAGAATTACCTGGGTTTTTTAGACAATTTGAAAATGGGTACTGTGCTACAAGGTTCACCATACATTATACTAGCTGCGAAAGGTTTTAGCATTCTTGTTAGTTCGACATAGGCAAATTGTGGCACATCATATTTGCCACAGCCTTTAATTGTTACTTTCTTATTTTGATATTCAGAGGGGTCTAATTTTCTCAGGGTAATATTGAATAGGTAACTCTCCAAAATTTCCATGTTGCCATAAACTATCGTTTTAGCAAATGGCTCTAAGTAAACTGAAAGTAACATGTAAGCCCATCTTGGTACTATGGCATCTGCCGAACAATAAATGGCTACATGCTTATCTTTATAATTTGACCAGTCATTTGATTTTAAGAACGCCCTAAAATCCTTTTCTTTTAAAATTAATCCTTCATATAAGTTGTCTTTTAGATCATAAAGAACTCTTTCACCTGGCGTGTAGAGATCTTCCAAATCTATGGTGACCAGAGGGCTTTGAGCTACTTTGTTTATAATGTCTTTTTCCACGTGAGTTTTTTTATTAATCAAACTAACTTTTTGGCAGATGGTTTTTTTGCAATAAAATCTTTTAAATAATAAGGCTCAAAATACGCCAAATTTTCAAATTCATTATTTTCGTAAGCTTGCCATGCAAGTGCCCCGACATGCTCTGCGGATGGGAAGATGTCATCAATAAAGATGGCGTTTTTTGAACTTTCGAAAGCAGGTTTACATTTCATAGCCCCATTGCCAAAGAATGCAATTTTGTTTTTAGATAATAACTCTGAAAAAGATTTTTCATCAATAATTTTACTTGACGTTTTTTCCAAAATGGACATATCCGTTTTTGCAATCAGGCAATAAACTTCCATTCTGCGAGCATCAATCATCGGGCACAGGATTACATCTTTGGGCATGTATTTTACTATGCCATATGCCATGGCCTCCAATGAGTTTATGCCAATTAATTTTGCATCCAATCCAAAACAGATTCCTTTGGCAGTTGAAGTTCCAATGCGCAAACCTGTATATGATCCCGGACCTTTCGAAATGGCTACAGCATCAATCGCCTTCATTTGTAATCCACTCGTTTCAAAAAGGTTTTTAATTGAAGGAGCAAGGTAGGCAGAATGAGATTTATCAATATGAAGGCTCTGTGACGCAATCATGTGGCCATCCTCATGGATAGCCACTGAGGAGACTGTTGTACTTGTTTCGATGCTTAATATTAAAGCCATTGGTTATTTAATATTTTTCATGCTTCCCATCAACCATCAAATCTCACTTTATTCAATATCAAACCTGAAGGTGGTGCAATGCAATCTAATGGAATTTCATCTGGTTTGGTAAGCGTTTTTTTAATTTCTTCCAAACCAATTTCTCCTCTGCCAAGCCTTAGTAGTTGACCCATCATCAATCTTATTTGATTGCGTAAAAATCCTTTCGCATGGATATGATATACATAGCTCTTTTCAGGAAAAAAATTGGCTATATAAATGTCATTTTCTTCAATAAAGCTCTTATCGATACTTCGTTCGAATATAGTATTTTCTGAAGGCTTGGTACAGTATTTTCTGAAATTATGTTTGCCTTCAAAAAGCCTTGCTCCACTTTTCATTTCTTCAATATCCAATTTCTCCATAAAGGACGATAATATTGGAGCCGTGAAGGGATGGCATTTTTCACCAAAAGCAAATAGATATAAATATTCCTTGGTTTTTGGTGATTGAATTACATTGAATTTTGCATCTGTTTCTTCGATTTTGATAGCGCGAATGTCAGTTGGCAAATTGCTATTGAGATCATTAAAAAATAGATTTATTTCCAATGATTCATTTATAAACAATTCAAATATGGCATGGTTTGCAGAAACCATTGCATCGGTTCTGCTCGATCCTAAGGTTTTAAAATTTTTATGCCCTAAAACAAATGGTAATGTTTTGTCAATAAATTGATGGACGGTCTTCACATTTGGTTGCTTAGCCCAGCCATGAAAACGAAATCCAAGATACTGGATATGGATAAGGTAAAAATATTTTTTCATTTAGGTTTCATCTGGACAATCCAGGAAATAATTAAGGTTAAATATAGAAATTGAAAATGAATTACGATATTG
>CAYREN010000005.1:0-35923 GCA_964423255.1 uncultured Roseivirgaceae bacterium
GTCGAGGTACTTCTGGATTGTAGGTCATATTGCCAAGGATAAATGCCAGGGTGCTGTCCTTTTCATCATGAACCAATAAGTCATCGATGCTGTGTTTGCCATCAGTCAGTGACACCACTGTTGGTTTGAATCCGTCGAGTTTTATCCCCTTGTCTTTTTCTTTGCCAAAAATCATAGGTTTGCCATGCTCCAGCATTACTGTTTTATCTTCCCTTACATCTTTTTTGGCAAAAGAGTCAAATGCACCATCATTGAAGATATTGCAATTGGTATAGACTTCTACAAAGGCAAAGCCATTATGCAAAGCAGCTCTTTGAAAGAGATGTTGCAGGTGCTGGCGGTCTTTGTCAAAACCGCGAGCCACAAATGTTGCACCACTACCCAGCGCCAAAGCAGCAGGGTTAAAAGGTTCATCGAGCGATCCCAGAGGCGATGATTTGGTAACCTGGCCTTTATGTGATGTGGGTGAGTACTGGCCTTTGGTGAGACTATACACTTCATTGTTAAACATGATCACGTTGATGTTCACATTTCTACGACAACCGTGAATAAAGTGATTGCCTCCAATACTCATATTATCTCCATCTCCGGTAGCCACCCAAACTGACAGATCGGGACGAGATACTTTAAGACCAGAAGCAATGGCAATGGCGCGACCGTGAATGCCATGAAATCCATATACATCCATATAATATGGAAATCGGCCAGAGCATCCAATACCGGAAATAAAGGCGATTTTTTCTTTGGGAATACCCAGGTCGGGCATCATCCGCTGTACCGGCGAAAGGATAGAAAATCCACCGCATCCTGCACACCACCGTACATCAACATCCGGTTTGAAATCTTTCGGCTGATAAATTGTCGTACCGATATGTGGTTTTGATATTACTTCGTCTAATAATGTTCTCATTTTGATGCCTCCTTTTCCGATAATAATTCGTCAATTTTAGATTTTATTTCAGAAGATTTAAATGGTTGTCCCTGTACCTTGTTCAGGCCTATCATTGGCTTGAGCAAGGTAGAGAGAAGAATAGTTTTCAATTGTCCCATGTTCATCTCCGGTACCAATATGGTGCTGTAATTATTTATGATTTCTCCAAGGTTAGCAGGGAATGGGTTCAGATGTTTAATGTGGATATATGCGACCTTAGCACCTTCCTTCATCGATTGATCAATGGCAGACTTAATCGCACCATAAGAACTTCCCCAGCCGATGAGTAAAAGATCTGCGTCGGGGTCACCCATCACTTCCAGTTTTGGAATATCTGAGGCAATTCTACTAATTTTTTCCTGACGCAACTCCACCATCTTTTGATGATTGTCAGGATCTTGACTTACAATTCCTGATACGTCTTGTTTTTCCAGGCCACCAATACGATGCTCCATGCCTTGCATTCCCGGTACTGCCCACATTCTGGCAAGGGTATCAGGATCACGGGTATAAGGAGCGAAATTTTCCGGATCTTCGCAAAACTTTGGCGTAATGTCAGGAAGCTCATCCATTTCAGGAATTCTCCATGGCTCAGTTCCCTGGGCAATATACCCATCTGTCAGCAGGATTACAGGTGTCATATATTTAAGGGCCAGCCTTGATGCTTCAATGGTCATATCGAAACAATCTGCTGCAGTTGCTGCAGCGATTACCGGTAGCGGTGCTTCACCATGCCTGCCGTACATGGCTTGAAATAAGTCGGATTGCTCCGGCTTGGTAGGCAAGCCTGTACTTGGTCCTGCACGTTGAACATCAACAATTACCAAAGGCAACTCTGTCATCACAGCCAGGCCAATGGCTTCGATTTTCAACGACAGCCCCGGACCTGATGTTGTGGTGGCGGCAAGATTCCCTCCATAGGATGCACCAATTGCACTTGCAATCCCCGCAATTTCATCTTCTGCCTGAAGGTGTTTAATACCATACTTTTTATATCCAGATATATATTGTAGAATGTCTGTTGCCGGGGTAATTGGGTAAGTGCCCAAGAACAGCGGTATATTTGCTTTTTTGGAAGCTACCACCAAACCCAGAGCTACGGCATGGTTTCCGGAGATATTTCTATAAGTTCCTTTTTCGAATGAAGCAGGTCGAAAGTTGTATTGCTTCTTGAACAAATCATTTTTAAGGGCAAAATTCCATCCTGCTGTCAGCACTCGAATGTTGGCTTCGAGTACATCTGCTTTGTTTTTAAATTTGGTATTTAACCATTTTACAGTTGGCTCCATGGGCCTGTTAAAAAGCCAGTAGGTCAAGCCCAACGCAAAAAAGTTTTTAGACTTTCTTATGATCTTTGGATGAATTCCAGACCCTTTAAGTTCTTCCTTGATAATGGATTCTATGTCCAATGGAATTACAGAAAATTTCGTAAGTGCACCATTTTCCAAAGGGTTAGCATCATACTTTGCAAGTTTAAGATTTCGGCCGTTGAAACCCTGGGTATTGGCAATGAGTATTCCCCCTTCTTTGAGATTATCAACATTTACCTTCAAGGATGAAGCATTCATGACTATTAGCACATCAATCGCATCTCCATGTGTGTTTACAGCATTGGAGCCTAATTTGATCTGAAATGCGCTTACACCATATAATGTGCCTTCAGGAGCTCTGATTTCTGAAGGAAAGTCAGGAAAGGTATTGACATCCATTCCGGAGCTTGCAGAAGTATCTGAAAATTGTTTTCCTGCCAGTTGCATTCCATCACCAGAATCTCCTGCAAATCTTACAGTAATTTCATCCAGATAAATGATTTCCTTTTCCATAATATTTATATTAAAAAGATGAACATTTTGCCAGGAAGGGTTTTCATTCTTCTATGGCATATTATTTAAAAATTTATTACGCTGCTATTAATTATTTTCTTCCAATTACAATTGATACTTGGTCAAAGCTTTCATGTATTGAGCTCTTTCAAATGAAGCTGGATCAGCTGTTTTCTTTTGGCTCATGCTACCTTGCAATTCGCTTACAGAATTATATTCCTTTTCTCTCATCCACTGTTTCATGTGCTCCTCAATATTTTTCACATGGTCAATGCCATGTTTTAATAATGAAGAACAAAGCATGGTTACATTGGCACCTACTAACAACATTTTTATCACATCAGTGCCGGTATGTATGCCACTCGTTGCAGCCAAATCTGCTTTGATGTTATCTTTAAGAATGGCTATCCACCGCATAGGCAACCGCATGGCATTTGATTGGCTGAGCAAGAGATTTGGTGTGACCTCATATTCATCAAGATCAATATCCGGTTGATAAAACCTGTTGAACAATACCAACGCATCGGCCCCAGCCTCATCGAACCGTTTTGCCATATTGGAAAAATTCGAAAAGAAGGGGCTGAGCTTTAAAGCGACAGGAATTTTTACGGCTTCTTTTACAGCTTTCAAAATATCGATGTATTGTTGCTCAATTTCTGACCCTGCCATATCAAATTCGGTAGGGATATAATAAATATTCAACTCGATGGCATCTGCTCCTGCTGATTCCATTTCTTTGGCGTAATCAGTCCATCCCCCAAGCGAGCTACCATTGAGACTGGCGATTATTGGAATATTCACTGCTGTCTTGGCTTTTTGAATATGCTCAAGGTACAGTTCCGGGCCGAGCTTGTAATCTTCTACTTCCGGAAAGTAGGATAATGATTCTGCAAAAGCCTCGGTGCCTTGTGTTGTGTGATAGTTGTATTCTTCCTGCTCCAGTCTTATTTGCTCTTCAAAAAGAGAATGCAAAACTACCGCACCAATGCCGGCGTCTTCGAGTTTTTTAATTTTATCTATGTCCTCAGAAAGGGGAGAGGCCGACGCAACCAATGGAGTTTTTAGCGTCATGCCAAGATATTTCGTTGTTAAATCCATATTATTAGTTTCTTAAGTTTTTTCTATTTTCTCTTATATAAAAATTGCCATCTATTGATTATCATCCTACCCTCCGGGAGGAATCAATTATTATCTCAGGTGTCGCCAATTTCTTCAATTTTTTCACCTTCCTTGGCAGCGAGGTATTGAAAATGTTTAAATCGCAATTCTGCATCTTTCTGGGCCTGGTCCATATATTTTCTTGCCAGAGCAGGCTTGCTTTTCATTAACATTTTAAACCTGTTTTCCATACCCATATATTCTTCAACCTTCATTCTTCTTGGTTTAGAATCCAGGGTCAGTGGATTTTGACCTTGCAATGCTCTATCCGGATTGTATCGATAAAGAATCCATTGTCCGGAATCAACTGCTGCTTTCTGGTTTTTCAATGGGGCAGACATATCGATACCATGTGCAATACAATGCGAGTAGGCAATGATGATCGATGGCCCATCAAAAGCTTCTGCTTCCAAAAATGCCTTGAGGGTTTGCTCATCTTTTGATCCGAATGCAACTACCGCAACATATACCGATTCGTAGGCCATGGCTATCATACCGAGATCTTTCTTCTTTATGCTTTTTCCACTGGCAGAGAATTTTGCTATCGCCCCAATTGGCGTCGCTTTGGAGGTTTGCCCACCGGTGTTGGAATAAACTTCAGTATCCATCACGAGTACATTTACATTTTTCCCGGAGGCCAGCACGTGGTCCAGTCCACCATATCCAATGTCATATGCCCAGCCATCTCCACCTACAATCCAAACACTTTTCTTGGCCAGATAGTCAGCCGCATCCAGCAACCTTTTGGCTTCCGGATTATCGACTGATTTGAGTTTCGATTTCATCACTTCGATGCGTTCTCTTTGCTCAAATATTCCTGCTTCGTCAGACTGATCGGCATTGAGCAACTCTTCTGAGAGTTTGTCCCCAATTTCGCCAGATAGCTCTTTGACTAATGTTTCTGCATTCTCAGTTTGCTTATCTATTGCCAATCTATATCCAAGACCAAATTCTGCATTATCCTCAAATAGTGAGTTTGACCATGCTGGTCCACGACCATCTTTATTGGTGGTATATGGCGTTGTTGGCAAATTTGCACCATAAATTGATGAGCAACCTGTTGCATTGGCAATCATCATTCTATCGCCAAATAATTGCGTAAGCATTTTCAGGTAAGGCGTTTCGCCACAACCCAGACAAGCACCGGAAAACTCAAATAGTGGTTCCTGAAGTTGTTGTGTTCTTATGGAGTTTAAAGGTATTTTGCTTCTATCCATCTCAGGGATGTTTAAGAAGAAGTCCCAATTCTCTGCTTCAGCGTTGCGCAATGGTAGCTGTGGCTCCATCACAAGTGCTTTTTTACTTTTATCAGATTTTTGCTTGGCAGGGCAAACCTCCACGCAAACCCCACAACCTGTACAATCTTCCGGAGCGACCTGTATGGAGTACTTCAATCCTTCTGCAGCATAATCCTTATTTCTGACATCAACAGATTTGAAAGTCTCCGGAGCACCTTCGAGCAATTCGGGTTCGTAAGCTTTAATCCTGATGGTAGCATGAGGACAAACCATGGCACACTTACCGCACTGGGTACATGTATCTAAATCCCATGTGGGAATAGAGAGTGCAATATTTCTTTTCTCATATTTTGCAGTTCCTGTTGGGAAAGTACCATCAACTGGGAAAGCACTCACAGGAAGATCATCACCTCTTCCGGCAATAATTTCACCTAACACTTTTTCAACAAAATCCGGTGAACCGGCCGGAACCGGAGCCTTAAGGGATGTGACACTACTGGCATCGGCAGGTACATCAATTTCATGCAAATTTTCCAGTGTGTTATCTACCGCCTTTAGATTCATCTCGACAATGACTTCACCCTTTCTTCCGTAAGTTTTTCTAATGGAATCTTTAATGGCATCAATTGCTTTATCTTTTGGCAATACACCTGAAATGGCAAAGAAACAAACTTGCATCACTGTGTTGATGCGTCTGCCCATTCCACTTCTTTCAGCAACATCCTGGGCGTCAATGATGTAAAACTTCGCTTGTTTTTCAATAAGCTGAGTTTGGACTTCTATCGGGAATTGGCTCCATATCTCATCTTTACTGTATGGTGTATTGACTAGGAATGTTCCTCCTTTATTCAGATTCTTGAGCATATCTGTCGTATCAAGGAACATAGGTTGATGACACGCTACAAAATTTGCTTCTGTAATCAGGTAGGGAGATTGGATCGGGTCGGGCCCGAACCTTAAATGCGAAATGGTAATAGATCCTGATTTTTTTGAATCATATACAAAGTATCCTTGGGCATAATTTTCTGTATTTTCTCCAATAATTTTAATGGAATTTTTATTTGCGCCGACTGTACCATCAGATCCCAATCCGTAAAACATAGCCCTTACTACCTTGTCTGACTCAATGCCGAAATTCGGATCAAAGTCTATGCTCGTGTGGTTTACATCGTCATTAATACCAATTACGAAATGGTTTTTTGCTCCTTCACCAGAATTATGATAAACAGCTTTTACCATGGCTGGAGTAAATTCCTTGGACGAAAGACCATACCTACCGCCTAATATCTGTGGTTTATCTTTAATAGCACCGTATCCAAGGTCAAGTCCCTCATAGAGCGTATTTACCACATCGAGATACATTGGTTCTCCGGTAGCACCGGGTTCTTTTGTCCTATCCAACACAAGTAAAGATTTTGTAGAAGCAGGAATGGCTTCCATAAAATGCTGAATGGCAAAAGGTCTGTAAAGTCTCACCATCAACACACCAACTTTTTCACCGTTGGCGTTGAGATAATCTACAGTTTCTTTAACAGTCTGAGCAGCAGATGCCATGATTATTATAACTCTGTCAGCATCTGCAGCACCATAGTATTCATAAAGTTTGTATTGTCTTCCGGTAAGCTCGGCAAACTTGTCCATTTTTTCTTGTACAATACCAGGGCACTGATCATAGAAATGATTCATGGTTTCCCTGTTTTGAAAAAATACGTCTGGGTTTTGCGCAGTTCCTCTGATCACGGGATTGTCGGGTGTCAATGCGCGCCTTCTATGCGCTCTTACGAGATCGTCAGTCACCAAGGTTTTCATCACATCTTCTTCTATGACTTCTATTTTAGCAACTTCGTGAGATGTTCTGAATCCATCAAAAAAGTGAATAAATGGGATACGTGATTCTAAAGTTGCGGCCTGGGCAATCAGACTAAAGTCCATAACTTCTTGAACGGAAGCTGAAGCAAGCATCGCAAACCCTGTTGTTCGTGCAGCCATTACATCTGAATGGTCACCAAATATGGATAGTGCATGGGTAGCAAGTGACCTGGCAGAAATGTTAAAAACAGTAGAAGTCAATTCTCCTGCTATTTTAAACATATTAGGAATTTTTAACAGGAGACCCTGAGAGGCTGTAAAAGTTGTAGTCAGAGCACCAGCTTGCAAAGATCCATGTACTGCTCCGGCCGCTCCGCCTTCACTTTGCATCTCTGTGACATTTGGAATGCTTCCCCATATATTTTTAATGCCTTTTGCGGCCCATTCATCAGCCCACTCTCCCATATTTGAGGAGGGAGTAATTGGATAGATGGCGCAAACCTCGTTCACCCGATAAGCTACATACGCAGCCGCCTCATTGCCATCAATGGTAAGATATTTTTTTTCCTTCATGATATTGAAATGTTATATAACAGAGTCAAAATATTATAATTACGAATAATTGATTCATTAATAATTGGTAAAACTAATGATCCGGTTTTATAATAAATGTGATTTAAATCATGTTTGAAATGATATTCCTGATAGCAGCTTTATGGTAGGTAACTTGAGTCACACGACAAAACAAAAAAAGTCCATTACAGTAGCTGTATGGACTTTTTATAATGATTCTAAATAAGAGAAAATTTGTCTGTTTATTTAAATGCGGCCTCTTTATACCCCAAATCAAATAGTCTTTTTATGTATTTGCCAATCACATCGAACTCAAGGTTTATTCTAGTGCCAATTTTATAAGTTTTGAAGTTGGTAACCTCCATGGTATGGGGTATGATGGTTACGCGAAAACTATCTTTTTTGACATTAAAAACTGTAAGGCTAACGCCATCAATACAAACTGATCCTTTTTCTACCAAGTAGTTACCAGTTTTATTATAGTCATATTTGAAATCAAGTAGCCAACTGCCATCAACTTCTTCTACTTCAGTACAAATTCCTATCTGATCGACATGCCCTTGTACTATGTGACCGTCAAATCGATATCCAGAAGCCATTGCTCTCTCCAGATTCACGATGTCACCTTCTTTGAGATCTCCAAGATTGGATTTTATAAGGGTTTCCCGAACGGCAGTAACCTGATAGGTATTATCTTTGATATTAACAATAGTGAGGCAAACTCCATTGTGTGAAACACTTACATTCACTTCTAATTGAGAAGCAAAACCTGCTTCGATTGTAAAGGTCTTATTTGTTCCTTCTGTAGTGATTTTAACAACGGTACCTGTCGCCTCAATTATTCCTGTAAACATGACGGTTATAAATTAATAAATGAATACTTATGTCTGATCGGATATTTAAATACAAATTTTAGATTCGTATAGAGAATCTCACCCATGTTTTGGCATGCTAAAAACTCTTTGTCATTGTAGAGTCTCGAAAGATCCTCTCTCAATAATTTCACGTGTTCTTTTGGGGCTATTTCATCTTTGATCATTGCTCTGACAAGATTTCTTATGGAAGGACCGGATATTTTTGATTTGAGCCTGTTGGCAATAAGCGACCGCTCTTCTTTTTGATATTGCATTTCCAGTTCAGGAGCAAGGTTTTTCATTCCGAGTTTTACTATTGGGTTGTTTTGCTTAAAATACTGAGGCATGTAAATTGCCGTTCTCGATTCGTAGGCTTGCTGATCAAAGTCGATGGCTCTGATTCGATAATGGATTTCGTCAAAATCAGGAATTACTTCTACTACAAAATTACTCGAATGCATATCACCCAATAAACTTACAAGGCATCTTTCATTGAATTTAATAAACTCCTTGGCCAGTCTCATGATATTGAGATGTGGATCTTTAAGTCTTTTATTTATAAATGCATCGCCGGGAATTCCCTGGATGTGTTCCTCGACTAAAGTAGAACCACTCACCAGGTAATTAATTTTATTGGGCGAAATAAGATGTTCTATTTCCAGTCCGTAAACTCTGGAAGCATCGGCTGTTTTTATATAAAAATAATCGAATAGGTCATTGATATTATTTACAATTCTAATCCTGAAGGGTTTTGTATTTCCATAGGTGCAAAGATCTATTCTGTCGATGAAAAGGTGTTCCATGACAGAGACATCTCCAGAGGATTTCAGGAGTGCATAGATTTTTTTCAGCGATTCATGAACTTGTGTCATTTCAGAATGCGAATGCAATACGGTTTCCCAAAGAGTATCTTTACCTTTATTATCAATCAGTGGAATTGCATTGTCAAACCTATGTAATTCCTTATAGGTTATAGGAAGCTTTACCTCGCGATCTTGATTTACCAAATACTGCCGCAATGGTTCCTTGATGGTATAGACTAATTTTTTCCTACTAATAAATGCCATAGATCATCATAGATTCGATATTGGCAAATTTAGCAGAAAATAAATTACAAGTTGGTGGAATATCAAATATTGGCTATTTCTTTTAGAAAAATTGATTTTGCCTGATCGACCCACTCTACAAATTTATTGTTTGACTTATAATGTGGTATAAAATCCATGAGGAGGGAAATATCAAAAGAAGAACCAATAATTCCTGCACCTGAATTTTTGGCATCAATTGCATTGCACGCCTGCTCATATTGTCCATGGACTGGAATCATTAATACTGGCTTTTTGAGGTACATGGCCTCGCAGATAGATTCGAAGCCGGCCGTGGAAATATATCCTTTGCAATTTTCCATAAGCTCTGTGAACTTTTGGCTATTGATTTGGTGAAATGTGAGGTTTGCTTGAGGGACGTACTTTTCGCGCATATCTTTTCTGTCCCAAAAAAAATGCAATTCAGTACCCAAATTATTCCGATGCCATGATATAACTTCCTCTGCATATCCGTCATTGACCATATATCCCAGATAGAAATCACCAATCACATTGCTTTGTTTTTTTGCATTTAAATTGAGCAGTGGTGGTACAACAACTGTGTTTTTTACTTGAATTGGTTCAAATGGCCTGAATGACAACGCAAGAAACTTGTCGCAGTTTTGAGATATTATTTTGTTGTTGAGTAGGAATAGATTCTTTTCAATAATCCTGTTTGGGGCAAATGGAAAATCGGAGTGATTGGTCAAAAACTGATGACCAATGCATATATGTTTAATGTTATTTGTATTGAATAAACGGAAGTATAACCCACCTAAAAATTCATAAAAATTAATAATGACATGGGGTTTGGTTTGCTTTACTTTTTGATGAATTTTATCAAGGCTTTTTTTAAACTTATTTAGAAATAATGAATTGTAGGCTATGGATCTTGGAAGATTTAGTGCTTTATTTTTCTTGTCGAGAATAAAGTTGGGGGAGGGGATAGCTGTTATTTCCGATGCTATTTTTTCTATAAAATATTTTGGAATAACTCTTCGATCACTTTGCCCAATAAATGTATGTACAACCTCATGGCCATTAGAATTTAAGATTGAAGCCAACTCAATGGCCTGCGTCATGTGTCCTCTGCCTTCACCCTGTACCAAAAATAAATACTTCATGAATCAATTTGGAGGATATGCGAAAAGCAAGAAAACGAAGTAAAGTTGATGGTTAGTTTTTAGCCTCAATTTTTTTCTTTATATAATTTACTGCCTGCACTATGGTGGCAAGATGAGAGGAGTCACTATCTGGAATTCTAATATCGAAAGCCTGCTCAAACTCCATGGTTAATTCTGCGTAATCAAGTGAATCAATACCAAGGTCCTTAGTAAAATTGGCATCCTCTGTAATTTCAGACTCCGAAAGGCCTAATTTTTTAACGAGAATATCTGCTACCTTCAATCCTATTTTCGTATCCATCTTCTGAAAGTTGATTAATGTGTACTAAAAATAATTAAAGTTTAGAACTATTTGTAATCAAATTGAAAGATACAAATTATTATGTTGGCATTTTGACAAGTAGTCATAAGGGTAATAGATTTTAATTTTGATTTAAAGTTAAAGAATATTAATGCACGATTAAGACAAGTATTTAGATTATTATGTAGCCAATTCTAAAAATGAACTGTCAATCTTATTGCATTATAGAATAAATAATAAAATTTATTCAATGAAAAAATGCATGTCGATAATCGGCCAATGACCAATTTGATAAATGCTAATAATTGCATGTTTAACAATGTTTTTAGTCGTATTTAGTAAAATTCGATTACCATTGTTTCTGGCTATTTTTTCATATTAAAATTCCTTACATATCGATTAATTTTCACTTCTCAATTAAACCTTTTCGATTTCAGGTTCTCTAAGAAGCAAAACAATCTTAAATTATAGTATTATGAAAAAGGTAAAATTTTTAAACTCGTTAACAAGAAATGCCATCCTTGGATTTGGAATGGCAACGCTAATTTTTTCAGTATCATGTAATGATGATAGTGATGTTGTTTCACCAGTAAGTGAAATTGATGATGCCACCTTTGAAGCGGAGTCTGTTGCTCAATCTGATTTTGAAGAGATTGATGACATGACAACCAACTTAATGTTACTTGCAGAAACTAACTCAGGAGGAAGAGTGGAAAGTATGGAAGATGATAGGTTTCATTGTGCGGAAGTTACTCACGATAAGGAAAACAAAACCATTACTATAGACTTTGGTGATGGATGTAAAGGGCCAAATGGTGTGGTAAGAAGTGGAATTATTTTCATAACGTACAATGGTCATAGGTTGGTTCCTGGTTCTTACTGGACCGTTACTTTCAGAAATTATTATGTGAATAGAAGGCATATCGAAGGTTTGAGAACAGTAACTAATATATCTGAATCTCTAGAGGCCAACCCAAAATTCCATATTGTTTTGGAGGGTGGTAAAGTGACCTGGCCAGACGAAACATTCGCTACACGACAAGTTGATAAAATCCGCGAGTGGGTAAGAGCAGCAAATCCACTACTGGACGAAACACATATATTGACGGGAAGTACGTCCAAAGGGATGAACAGAAGGGGAGTAGCTTATAAGACTGAGGTCCTAACAGATTTAATATATAAACGTAACTGTCGTACCGATAGAAAAGTGAGAATTCCTGTTCAGGGTACCAAAAAAGTAGTCAAGAGAGAAAGTACCTGTGTGATAAACTTTGGAGATGGAGAATGTGATACAATTATAAAGATAGTTTGTGGTGACCGTATCAGAACAATCGACAGAGCAAATATTGATAAAGTTCAATCAGACGACTAAACATCAACAGCAACCAAGAGTGTGGTTAGTTTATATTACTCCTGCCATTTCCAGCTTACTGGATTTGGCAGGTTTTTTTTGCTCTATGCGTAATTGCATTCAAATGCCATCAAAAATGATATTGCATTTAGCAACCAAAAATTATTTGTTGCTTCTGGACCGGACATTGTCTTTGGTTGGAAAATCTTCAGGTACTTCAAACGTCACCTCTCTGTCTGCGGCCCATTGGCAACCTCTGATAAATGTAGTGATAAATCCAGTACAAGAAAGGGCTTCTTTAGAATGTCCCATGGTTGTATGAAAAACCCTACCCTCACCATATTTCACTGTCATGAGTACCGGTTCGTGTCTTTCACTACCCTCATATTTACTAGAGGAAAAGGCTGTTGCTAATATTTCCATGCCCATTGCAGGGCCGCGAAGTCTATTGTACAATTCGTCATTAACATGAAGCCACTGATCAGGAATATCTTTCATGATCGGATGACGTGGAGATCGTGTTTCTACTAAAAACTCATACTGAGTATCTTGATTCCCTTCAACGCCTGGTGAAGTATCTCTAACTAGGTCACCATTTTTATTATAAAAAATATAAGACCCGGATTTTTCTGTCCGATTTTCCCATCCACCCAAGCCTATCATATTATTATATCCTTCCCAACCAGAGAATGCATTATCAGCAGCATGAACTACTACAAGGCCGCCACCTAGTGTCATAAATTTTTCTAAATTTCTTTGGGCCCGTGCAGACCAATTGTCCCCGTTATAAGTCGAGACAATTACATCGTAATTTCTAAATTTGGGGTTGAAATTATCAAGGCTTTCACCTTTCATTGGTGAAGTAGCAATATCAATCTGAAACATTCCAGATTCATTGAGCTGTAGTAGCAAAATTGGTGACCATTCTTTCCAGTGACTGTGATGCTTACTTTGGCCATCAATTAATAAAACTTTTATTTTATTGCCCTTCTTCTTTTTCCCTTCGACTTTGGCAATGGAAGAAAATAAAATTATAAAAAGAAAAATAAGTGCTATGGAGTATTGAATTACTTTGCTCATTCTATAAAGCCTGATGCTTACCAAAGTTATTAAAGAAATTGAAACTTACACGAATTTGAGAGAGAAGATAATTTTTAATTGATCTAACGCAAAAGTAGAGAACTATCTCCATAGCTTAAAAAGCGATAATCATTTGCCAATGCTTCATCATATATTTCTTTCCATTTTTCACCGGTAAATGCTGAAATCAATAAAAGTAAAGTAGATTTTGGTAGGTGAAAGTTTGTAAAAAGCCCATGAGCAGATCTGATTTTATATCCCGGATATATAAATATTTCCGTTTCTCCATGGAGTTCTGAGAGGTTATTTAAGTCCATATATTTTATTACATAATCCAGGGATTTGCCAAATGAAATATCGTGTTGAAGTTCATTTTCATAAGGTAATTTTTTGCTGATGAAAAAATCTGCAGCGGGATTATTCTTCAATAAAACACCAAACCAAAACAGGCTTTCAAGAATCCTTAAAGAAGTTGTTCCGACGGCGATAATGTTATTACTATTGAGAAGTAAATTTTTTATTGATTCCTTTATTAAAATAATTTGCTCACAATGCATTTCGTGATTTCTGAAATCAGTGGCTTCTACAGGCTTGAATGTTCCGGCACTTACATGCAATGTCAGGTACTCCAGTCCGATTTGTTTTGCTTCAATCGTCTTTAAAATGCCCTTGGTAAAGTGCAACCCGGCTGTAGGAGCAGCCACAGCACCGTTATTTTTTGAATATACAGTTTGGTATCTTTTTGAGTCTTCGGCTATGGGCTTTCTTTTTAAATATGGTGGCAATGGCGTTTCACCGACTTTGTTGATAATTTCTGAAAAGGTAATATCTCCTGTCCACTCAAATCGAATTAAATTTTGCTCACGATGGTGAAACGAAGCTTTCAGGATATTGCTGCTAACATGGAGTATTAATTCTCCTTCCTTCCATTTTTTTTTGTTGCCGATCATACATAGCCACACACATGATTTCGTCAATGCCATAGACTCCGATATGTCTCTTGATGGTTGCTCGGGGTGCAATAAAAAGATTTCAATTTTAGCGCCAGTGGATTTTTTGAATAGAAGTCTTGCTGCAATAACTTTCGTGTCGTTGAATACCAAAAGCGAGTTGGAAAGGAGATGTGATGGCGATTGCTCAAAAATATGATGAGAAATATTACCTTTTTTCCATAGCAGCAACTTCGATTTTTCCCTTTCTTTCAATGGATGCCTGGCAATGCTTTCTTCTGGCAATTGATAATTGTAATCTTCTATATTGAACGTCGAACTCACTATTGATTTTTTATTTGGCAAAGCTAAATAATATCGACATTATGTACCTGAGTTTTTTGGGTTATGATAGTATATTGAAAACTTCACTAAGTTTGCAATTATGAAGGTAGAGATTGTTAAACACAAACTAAATTTCAAGTTTGTCGCTGGGACTTCCCGTGGTACAATGACCTCGAAAGACAGCTTCTTCATCAAACTTTATGATCAGGCCAATCCTGCAATATTCGGAATTGGTGAATGTAGTCCGTTGGTTGGGCTAAGCCCCGATTTGAAAGGTAATCTTTCTGCTATGATCCAACAATCTATAAAATCCATATCCCAAATTGACGATCTCAATTTGATTCATATTTATGATATAATCCCCAATACATATCCGGCACTTCAATTTGCTATTGAAACTGCCATATTAGATTTACAAAATGGAGGAAGAAAAATTTTATTTGACAATGATTTTACGCTTTCTAAAAGTATCATTCCTATTAATGGATTAGTATGGATGGGGGATAAACCTACCATGTTGCAAAGAATTAAAGATAAAATATCTGATGGATTTAATACCATAAAAATAAAGATTGGAGCTATTAATTTTGATGATGAACTGGCTTTGATCAAGCATATCAGAAATGAATATGGCAAAGACAGCATTACAATTAGATTAGATGCCAATGGCGCTTTTCACCCTGAGAAGGCCCTGGGTATTCTGGACTGTTTGGCCAAATATGATATCCACTCCATTGAGCAACCCATCATGGCAGGTAATTGGAAAGCTATGGAAAAATTATGTAATCAATCTCCAATACCTATTGCCTTGGACGAAGAGTTAATTGGGGTGGGGAACAGGAAAGAGAAAATACAACTGTTGGAAAGCATCAAACCTACATTTATCATTTTGAAGCCAACTTTGCTAGGAGGATTGGAGAGAAGTAGGGAATGGATTAATCTTGCAAAAGATAGATCAATTGGCTGGTGGGTTACTTCCGCACTCGAGTCAAATATTGGATTAAATGCAATAGCTCAGTTCACAGTCAACTATAAATTGGATTTGCCACAAGGACTGGGTACCGGGCAACTTTTTCACAATAACATCAAGTCACCTTTGCGCATCGATCGCGGATTTCTAAAATATGATAGTGCGGCAGGTTGGGATATTTCGATTTTAGGTTAAGATTACAATAATAATACCCAGTAATAATCTATTTCTTTTCTCCTGCCAAATGAGGATATTGCATAAAAATACTGGCAATTGCCTCTCGGATTTTTAGTTCGGTGAGGGATTCATTTTTTTTCAAAGAACCAGTTCCAACTCCTTGCCAAATAATTTTTTCCTTTTTTATGTCGATAATATCAATAATTATTGAAGATTCCTTTTTTGATTGGTCTCTGGGCTGATTATATCGATTATTATATCCTCCATATCTATTATTGTAATTATAAGAATTGTAGTCATAAGGATAAAAGTTATTGTCATTTACTATTTCAATAGTGTTTTTTGTATTGCCCTGGATTTTTATCATCAAGTCGGCATCTTGAATACTTTTATAACCGCGTTCTTTCATTTCGTTGGCTACGGCATCAAATAGTACTTTTTGTACATTTTCGCTAAAAGAAAAATTTGATGCAGGGATATTTTTAGGGTTATAAAATTTAAAAGAATGATAATTCTTGAAGTTTCCAGGAAATGGGGTGTCAGATTGTATATTGAATTGTGGGCTACAGGAAATACACGCAATAAAAAAAAGTGATATTAAATATCTCATCTGCAATAAATTAATTATCGATAAATTTCTTAATTTTTAAGGTAACGCATGTTCAATATCAATATTTGAGTCCTCTTCAACAAATCTTTTTTTTCTATGTAAATAATGTAAAATTCTCAAGAGAATTAGGTTTCAAAGGGACAAGTTTTTACTATTTAGTGTCTCTAAGAAAACGCCTCATAGTTAAAAATGATTATTATGGCAATCTATTCCTTTTTTTTAATCGATTGATGCTTAGGCATCAACTCATAGAAAGAAAATGAAAATCTCATCCATAATAATCCATTTTATAAAAAAAGAACTGTTTTCTTAGAGACACTATTTACACATAGGGTCTACTTCCTGAACTTCACTTTTTGTTTTTATAACCTTGTTCAATGTTGTTACACCTTTTATGGACACTTCTATATAATCCGTACCAACTTCGTTAATAATACCATTGAAATTGTTGAAATGAAACTGTGATAATATTTCAAGACCTGACAATTTATCTCTTGTGTCAAATTCCGTTCCTCGAATCCTTAGACGCTGAGCAAATGGGACTTTTATGTTTTCGTAAAACTGAATAGCATCATATACTAAAGATGCGTTTTTTGGAGGCACGGTCACTGTCCGCTCAGAAAAATAAGATTCTTCTTTCTCAGTAGTTTTATCTTCCCAACTTGATCTTTCGATGGTGTTTTGGGTAGTGTTTTCATAACCTGCAGTAACAGATGCCGAATATTTTGCTGAAGTTCCAAAAAAGCCAGCTTCAAATTCAACACCAACTGTGGCAGAAACAGAATAGGTATGGCTGGACATCATGGACAACGAATTTTCCCAACCTACCGAGGTTATGATTTTTTCCTTAACAGATGCTCCAACAGTTTGTTCCAAACTCCCATTCCCACAATTGATAAGTGTATTATTAAAGGAAAATCCTGTTTGTGAGGGAGGCAGAATGGGCGTCAAATGCCGTGTTTCGATATCTTCAATACTCCATTCAATATTCATGGGGATAAATCGAAATCTTAATTTCGTGCTTTTATTAGTATCAATAGTAAATCCGAGGCCTGCTCTTACCCTGATTTCTTTCTTTTGCTTCTTAGTCTTTATACTATATACCGCATTGCTTTCCTTTTCGATAATAAACTTTGCACTCTCAGGAATTTTTTGAAAATCAATATTCCCCTTCAGCTCTAACAACGATAACATAACATTAACTACCTCAAATTTAAATGGAAACAGATTAGCTATATATATAATATTTGGAACTAATTGAGCATATCTATTATTGCTTGTCTTTATAGCATAGGTATTTGGTTCATTGGGTATGGCAATGAAATTAAACAATAATAAAGATTCGTCTCCAGTAAATTCTACACTAAAAGTATTTACAATTCTACTTGCAATTGATGGATTATTAGTTGGCGAACCTGAAGCATACTTCATTGCATTTTTAGCAGGTTTATTGTCTTCGTCTAATATTTGAGCATAGTATTTTGTGTCCTTATTCAAGACTACTGCCGTATTCAAATCATTTAGTTTATCAGAGTCAAATGGAATTGGATCAGGATTTGATTTGAACGAAAGCTTTGAGAATATTTCTGTTGCAATTATTTTGCCAGTATTGTCCAACAGTTCAATTGTTGTTTCAACCCCTTCTTTGAGTTCTTTCTCAGCCTCGGAACTCATCTTATCAATAGGCAGTTTTATATGTCCCATCAGAGAGAATTCGTCCAGATCAATGGTTTGAGAAATATCGCTTTGCGCCGCATCAATAGTAAACTTTGCTTTTACCGGGTAATACCCCTTTATAGATAAAGATGCCGCATCAACGACAATGCCTAGGTCTCCTGCATACTTGCCAAGCTCCTCTTCAGTGACCCCTGCAGAAGTCGTTATTTTACCATCTCCAATAGGTTCAGTGTTTTCTTCTTTACATGATATTATAAATGCTAATAAAAAAATTAATAAAACAATGTGATTTGAATGGTTAAAATGATTTTGGATTTTCATGATTAAATTGGTTTGTTGTACTATTAGTTAACTTTGTTGTCTAATTTGAGAACCTAAATGTAAGCAGTTTTTTTTAAGATGAATAAAAATGGAGGTGGACAAAAGGTGGACACCGGCAATTGTTTTTGACAAGTTTGAAAAAATCACCAATATAGATATTTCAAACCTGCTACTAAAGTGGATTAATAGAATTCAAATTAAGAATTACAGCTCTTTCTGAAGAAAGGGACATAAGATATTAATAATCACAAGTATCGATCAAGAACTGAAGGAAAGATATAATCCCTCATCATTTCTATGGCCTTGGTTTCATTATCGTTGAAGTTGCCGGCAGTGGTAACTACAACCATATTGAGGTGAGGAATAATAAAAATATGCTGACCTCCATCACCCCATGAGAAAAACGCGTCATTATCCAGAAGTGAACTCACCGCATCTGCTCTAAAGGAAAATTTCCACCAAAAATAGCCGTAATTGTAATATCCGGAAATACTCGACCTGAATCTTGACGAACTATTTTTCCATCTTTCGTCAAATATTTGAGTCCCTTCCCACAATCCGTTTTTTATAAATAACTGTCCAATCTTGGCCATATCGATGGGTCTCATATGCAATCCCCATGAGGCATTTACATAATTGCCGGAAATTTTTTCCCAATTCCAATTTTTAATTTCCAAAGGGTCAAAAAGTTTTTCTTTTGCATATTGCTCCAATTCTGTACCGGTTAATTTTTGAATGATAGGTGCCATTAAAATTCCATTACCACTATTGAAATTAAAATTATCTCCAGGCTCTCTAATCATTGGAGAAGCAAGTATATTTTCGATCCAATCATCACTTTTGGTCATTGCATAAGCATCATTTTTTTCATCGCCAAATGGATAAGTCCATTCATCCCACCAAAGCCCTGAGGTATTTGACATTAAATGGCGAATTTCTATTTTGTCTTTTTGAGGAATGTTTTCAAAGTATTGAACATACTCAGGGAACAGATCAATGATGTTGGTGCGCAGACTAACGGTGCTGTCTTCATAAAGCATTATTCCCACGAGAGCAGAAACGATGCTTTGTGTTGTAGCACCAATAGCATGTAAATCTTCTCTTTGATAATCAGCATAATAATTTTCAAATACAATTTTGTCATTTCTCAAAATCAGCAGGCTGTGCAATTCACCAAAAGTGCCTTTTTTTATTTCATTATTTAGCTCATTTAGTTTGTCGATATCAAGATTTTCTAAATAGGGTTGACTATACTCAAGGAAATTATTTGGGGTAGGATTGTCAATTTTGCAAGAAGAAAATAAACAAGCTGAAATCAATATGGATAAAATATACTTCACGGCTTTAAATTTAGTAATCTGATTTTAAGTAATATATCGCCTTTGAGACCTTGGTAATCATTAGATTCAAGGCCGACAAGTTCGATATTTCCCGGAAAGATATAACCTGCGTTTACCTGAAAAGCAAATGTTTTATTTATCTGCCAATCTGCTCCGATAAAGATATTATAAATGAATATATGATCTGTAAAAGTGTCACTCGCATCAATTTGTGGAATCCATGATATCTCTCCCAATTGAATCCCAATTCCAGCCAATGGTCTTATTTTTGAGTTGAAAAACAAGTACTGAGCCTGAACACCGATGTTTGCCTGATCGTATTTATGAGATGAAGGAAAGATGATTTGTTTGTTAAAATCATCCACGCTTTTAGCATAAGATATATTTAACTCCCATTTATTTTTATACTTGAGTCCAATACCAATTTCGATGAAAGTAGCCCATGTATTTACAAATTGATTGCTGCTAAATCTTGGTGCTACAAACAAATCCAAAGTGTTATTTTTTTTTGATGAAATGCTATCTGTGGAGGTTTCACCAATACCCTGTGCATTGCCTATAAAGCCATAGGACATTAGTAATATGAACAGTTGTATTTTCAAAGTATTAATTAAATTGCTATTAAAAGTAACGAAAAAGTATGAATTATTAGCTCTTTGTATGGTTAAAAGCTGACGCTACTCAGTGTCATAAAAAAACTATCAAATTGAATAAGATAGGTAATTATGAACAGCGTGAAGCAATCTGTAAATCAATAGATTGCTTCGTTCCCGAAAATCGGGTCAGGTAGTTCCTCCTACAAATGACATAAAAAAATGTCGATAATCCTCGGACCTGTTCGGAGGTCTGTTTGCTATTTGTGAACAGATCCCAGAACGGAGTCAGGGAATCAACGAGATTATTAATGTCATTCCATCCTGCCTGCTGCTAGCAGGTTTGTGCGTTTTGAAAAAATGTTAATTCTCGCAATGACGACACCAACTTGGTTTTCTTAGGAGCACTACTTATAAATCCTCGCAGCCCAGCCTCCTCCAGGAGCCATGGAAATTTTAATATTATCATCAGCAGATATTTCTCTGACAATTTTTTTATAATCACTTGCATACCTTTCGGCATTTGTGCCGTCCTGGAATATTTCGATATTATAATCGCCTTTATCTAAAAAAGAAAAATCAATATTAAGCTCTCGGGCATCACCATCCGTCATGGCGCCAAGATACCAGCTATCGCCATTTTTCCTAGCCACAGCAATGTAATTGCCAATGCTCGCATTGAGTACTTTAGTCTCTTCCCAGACGGTTGGAAACTTAGATATAAATTCAGTACACTCTTTTTCTTTGTAATAATTGCTGGGATTATCACATAACATTTGCAGTGGGCTTTCATAAACAGCATACATGGCCAATTGATGGCAACGTGTGCCCATGCTCATTGGGCGATTCCAAATAGGTCTGTAATTTTCCTCTTGTGCATTTACCATAGCACCCGGTGTGTAATCCATAGGGCCAGCAACCATCCGAATAAATGGCAGGGTAACATTGTGTTCTGGTGTCACCAGAGCATCCCACTTGTTGTTTTCTGCCCCTTTTACACCTTCTCGTGAAATTACATTTGGATATGTTCGTCGTAACCCAGCCGGTTTGTAGGCTCCATGGAAATCAACCAATAATTTTCGATTGGCACATGCCTCTGCCACACGTTGATAATAGTTAACCATCCATTGGTCATCTCGTTGCATGAAATCTACCTTAATACCTTTGATTCCCCATGCCTGAAATGTGTCTAAAGCTTTTTCCAACTGGTGATCCAGCGAACTCCATGTTGTCCATAAAATAAGTTCAACGTTTTTCTTTTTTCCATATGCAACCAGGGTAGGGATATCCACCTCAGGGACCACTTTCAGGATATCTCCTAGTACGTACCAGCCTTCATCAAGAATGATGTAGTCAAGTTCATAGTCGGCAGCGAAGTCTATGAAGTATTTATAAGTTTCGGTATTTACGCCAGCTTTAAAATCGACACCATAGACATTATTGTAGTTCCACCAATCCCAGGCCACTTTCCCTGGCTTAATCCAAGAATAGTCTTCAATTCTGCAAGGTTCAGCTAATTGATAAGTCAATTGATTGGTGATCAATTCATCGTCACTTTTAGAGATACCAATAATTCTCCATGGAAAAGATCTGGAACCATTGGTCACGGCAATATGATCTGCAGTTTTGGTCACCCTGATTGTTCTGTCATCCGTCCAGCGATTTTTATCTGCTACCTCTTCAAGAGCCAGGTGTGGAAAATCAGCCACAAGAGTATTTCCGGTTTCACCTCTTAACCACATCCCCGGATAATCAAGGAGGGCTGTTTCGGAAATGAACAATGTAGTTTTTCCAGCAGTAGTGACCAAAGCAGGAAGGCTGCACAAATCCTTATTTGTTAAACTATCCAATAGAAGATATTCATATAACCTTTCATTATGCGAATGAAATTCTTCCTCTCTGGGAAAATAGATATGATTGTTGCCAGAGAAATTAAATACTGCTTTTTCTGATATTACGGTTAAGTCTCCTTTGAATTTTGTTTCGAAATGATAGGCGACGCCATTGTCAAATACCCTGAAAACCAAAGCGTATTTTCCCTTGAATGAAAGAGTCAGTTCATTAAAATTGTCGACAATCATTTTTGATTTCACCCATACCTCAGGTTCCAGTATTCTGTCTATTAATCTTGAGGTGCTTTTACTCACTTTTGGATTTTTCCCCAATACGATATTTTCGTTGACAGTCATGGTCATTTGAGAGGGCTTTAGCATTGAAAGATCATCCACTGTAAAAGAGTATTTGATATCCTCAGTGACAGAAACTAAGAGTTTTACACGTCCATCGGGAGAGCTTACTTTATAATCTTTGGCAAGCAAAGAGATGGAAACAAAACAAAATATTAGGGTAATATAACTATTGAAGAATCTTGATTTATTCATACTATTGGTGGATTATAATTATTAAAAAATGACAAAATATTTTCAAGGCATTTAACTTTTATGGAAATAAACATGGTTTCTATTGACTTTATTAAACCATGGATTTCTGTATAATATAATTGGATTAACAACTTAATCTTTAAATGGATTCATAGGTTTAACCTGATTTCTATTCAGTACCCTTAAAAGAATAATAATATTTCTATAATTAATTCAGAATAAATTTTTCGGGCAACCAAAAATACCACAAAGAAATGCGGACTATATTATTGGGCTGAATTATAGTAATAAAAACTGCGCTATCAACTTAAATGCCAGCATCTGACAAGGGCACAAATTTAGCTTTGAGATCCGGGGCTTTCATGTCCTTATCCAGAGGAAACATAGGCCTTTTGATTCTCTTATATCCAAGCCTTTCCAAATCCTGATCTACGCCACCAGGTGTCAAGGCCATGATCCAGTCTGCCCTCATGTCGTATAGTTCGGGTACTAAATAACCAATTTTTATCACTACTATATCAGTTTGGCGAGGGTTCAAACCCAATCGTGAAAAGTCATTTTCCCTATGATAGGGTTTACGTTTTTTTGTTACAATTACATGCACACTACCAATCTTTACTACCACTTCTGTTTCTGCATTCTTATCTCCATGCTCAATAGCTTCAATTGTACCTGACAACCACAATGGAGGAGCAAAACGATCGTCAACTGCTGCACCAGCAAACCCTTCTGCCTTTTTACCTAACCCTGCTTTCATGGCCTTTTCAACAAATTCTGGTCCTGGAAGAGAAGCATAAATAAGGGAAGGTCCATTGCTTGATTTAAATTCTGGTCTGGCTAAAATTTTCTGTAAAGACCATGTGACATCACCTGCTCCTCCTGCTGTTGGATTATCACCCATGTCGCTAATGATGAAAGGATGCTTTTGGCTGGCAATAGCCATGTTAAGACTTTGGCTAAGAGAAGCTACCGGAGCAACGAACTCAAATTCTGATCTCACGTTCCAAAAGCTATTCGCCAATTCTTCAGCAGCACTGCCTACTTTATCTTTATCATCACCTGTTACCATTACCACGGCATGATTGCGTGGCTCATCTGCCCATGCATATCCGATCCAAATTGCTGCATCGACAATTCCATTCTGGTTCTCAATGGGTGCAACTTTCGCATATAAACTTTTCCCAGGCTCTATTCGTGTGCTTGTCTTTTCTCCAGGCAATAATATTGGTATGGGTATCCATGCTTTGTAGGCAGGTTTTCCCTTGCTACTTTCTAACCTTTCCAATAGATTATCAACTGCTCTTTTTTTGGATTCCAGAGCATCTTCGTGGGGTGCCATCCTGTAGCATGTGATTAGATCTGATTGTTGAGCCAGCCGCCAGGATACATTGCCATGTAAATCCATAGATGTAGAAATAATGGTTTTCTTACCAACCACCTCTCGAACCCTGATGATAAAATCTCCTTCCGGATCGTCGAGATCCACCACGCTCATTGCTCCATGGATATCAAAAAACAGACCATCATAAGGAATGCCTTTTTTAAGCATATCAAGGGTTTTTGTCACCAATGATTCGTAGGCTTCCCGGGTAACAGTTCCTCCTGGTAGTGCATGCCCTCGTATTGTTGGAATCCAATTTGCCCTTTTTCTATCCAGTGAGTCCGGAGACAAGAAAGGGTAGTATGAAAAAATGTCATCGCCCGTTCTGATATGAAAGGCAGCTTCATGGGTAAGGGCAGGTGAGAAGGTGCTCGATTCTATAGCTAACCCGGCAATAGCAATACGTGGAAGCTCCTTTGCACCGATGTTTTGATTGTTGTTTTTTTGGCGGCATTCTATTACTAAGAATATTAAGAAAAAGCTTATGAGTAATTTATCCATTTTTTATTTGTCAAATTATGGTCGGTAGTTAATATTGCAAATAAATGCAATGCAAATATCAATTATTGTAGTAAAGTTCTAAGAGAATGGCACATAATATTATGCTAACGCTTTGGTCATATTATTAATAGTAATATTGTTTTTTCAATTTCACAATAACTATAATATTACAATTTACTGTAGCTCAAGAAGCTTATTTTTCAAATGTGATAAATTAAAAGCAAACTGGATCAGCTTTAAGATGAGTAAATAATCAACTTATAAAAGTAAATTATCCTAATGCTTTTTAACGGCTTACAAAAGAAGTTTATTCAGCTGTATACTTTTCGAATTGTTTGGCAATTCGGGCTTCTTTGTGGTCTCCAGCATGTACAAGAACCCTGTAACGCAATTTAATTGTATCACCCTTTTTAATAATTGTGTTCTTTTCATTTTCAGGCCAGTACATTGGAGTTGGAGAGAAAAACCCGTAGTCGCGCGTAAACCACGGTGCAGGAAACCATTCATTGGAAGGATGCTGCATAATGGTCATCCCTTCCGTCTTCCCCATTCTTTTTCCATGATAATCAATCCATGCGGATTGTTTACCAAATGTGCCTTTTTCTCCGGTTTCGCCTTCTGCATTCACCATGATACCTCCATTTATAACCGCAAGATCCGGATCCATTCTTCCACTAAAAAGCGAGTGGTTGGTTTTGTCAATAGTAACATCTAATAACATTTCCATTGTAATCTCAAAGTCAATTTGATATAAATCTTCTGAGGGAACAGTAACTGTTATGGTACGAAAATCTTTTATAGGAGACATTGCCCCTGGCCTCCTCCAGATGTTTTCATTTTCAATAACAACTTTTGTTCCGCCAGATTCAATTATGTCAGCTCTTAACGAGATGATTTGTCCCCGTTCCAATCCTTCCTGCCAATAATTACCGCCATTCACTCGGTCACATCCAAAAAACAGGGAGCTGTGATGCGGATAGTTTGCATTTCTCATAGAGGTAACACTTGCCTTGGAAGGGCCGTTTACAGGATAGAAAAAGGGATATTTTTCATATTCCGAAAGAATATAATTGGTCAACAAATTACCGTTGATCCTGATCTCAATTTTATCTCCAATTTTATCTGCAGTGATTTTTGATTGCCCAATGGATTGCTCAGCTATAAATGAAATTAGCGGGAAGGTCAATAATAATATTTTTGTTATCATTTGTTTATGTTTTTTAGATTTTCAAGTTGCATGTAAAATATCATTTTGCAATTGTGCGTCCTCAAATTACCCCGACCATACCGGTTTAATATTTTAATTATATATCAGATTTACTAAATATTCACATAATTGGTTCCATAAGGATACCTCTGTGGTCTGGAAAGCATTGAGTTTGCAAGATCGTTATCTATGAATTTTTCTTTCATCGGGTCCCATTTCAATATACCAGAAACTTTCATTGCAATATGACTAATCAGGCAAACGGAACATGATCTGTGTCCGATCTCTATTTGAGAAATAGGTTGTTTTCTTGTCTTTATACAATCCAGCCAGTTTCCATGCTGTTCATCGCTTTTATATAGATGAATTTCGTTTTCCTTGATCTCAGATTTTAAAATAGCCGGATCACTTGCATCCAAAGCTTTAGAACTTTTTGCTACATCTACAGGGTCACTTGATGAGGCCACATAGCTTCCCCGTGACACAAATATCCAGCCGTCTTCGCCTTCATAGCGAATACCATTCGTATATCCTCCACTTGTATATACAGTTATACCATTTTCGTACTCTTGCTTCACCATAAAATCTCCATGAACATTCCATAGCCCTGATTTAGGAAATTGCGCTATAGCTTCTACTGAAATAGGGCCAGTAAATTCCGTATCCATGCCCCAGGCAGCAGAATCATAATGATGCTGACCCCATCCCGTAATCATGCCCGCTCCATAGTTTTCAATTCTTAACCAACCAGGTCGACCATAGCCTTTCTGTGGGTGTACACCTATTTCGGTATAAGGTACTTCAGGAGTAGAGCCGAGCCACATATCAAAATTCAAGCTTTTTGGTATGGGCATTTCATCAGCTTCAGGACCTGAAGGGTCTCCTGGTAATCCAATTTTTACCGTGTGAATTTTACCAATTCTGCCATTTCTCACCAACTCGGCTGCAACTCTAAACTGAGGAGAAGACCGTTGTTGAGTTCCTAGTTGCAAGATAGCCCCCTTTTTATGGGCTACATCACTTAATAACCTTCCTTCAGCTATCGTAAGGGAAGTAGGTTTCTGCAAATAAACATCCTTACCAGCAACAACTGCTTCCAATGCAGGTTGTGAATGCCAATGGTCGGGTGTACTAATTACTACAGCATCAATATCTTTATTCTGGAGCATCTCTTTATAATCAGCATACATTTTTACATCAACTGCCTGATTACTTCCACTTTTTTTATTATAAAGACCTTCTACATATTTTTTACCATCTTCCATGCGATTACTGTCAATATCCGAAACAGCAATTACCCTTGCTACATCATGTTGTATTGTCCCAGGTATATCGTGGCCTCTGGCAATTCTACCACAGCCAATCTGGCCTATATTAATCTTGTTACTTGGGGCATTCTTGCCAAATACTGATGATGGTACTATGGTTGGTACTGCAAATGTCCCAACTGCCGAAGCCAGGGTATTCCTTACAAATATTCTCCTTTTCATTGTTTTTCTATTAACTCATTATGGTTTATTATTCCATTCTATTTCTATTTCATTAGCGAAGGTTTGCCAAATAGATTCAGCGGCTTCAGAGGTTAGCGTGTCATCATACACTAGTATTCTGTATTTAAGGATATATTCCTTATTTGGTAATAGGTTCCATTTTTGGTGACGAATAGGGCAAAATTCAAAAAACATGTCGCCCCTTCCATTATTGGCATTTTCAGGCCATACCCTCATGGGCTCAGGGTGGGCTCTATTATCCGGATGGCTAAAAAACACAATGCCAGAATTTATACCAGAAGGAAACGCTCCTTCTATTTTGCACCATCGTGCTTTTGACCCATCAGCATCCTTTCTCGTTTTTCCCTCAGATGTCAGAACCTTGCTGTTTTGGTTGGTCCAGTATTTTGTTGCGCGAAATCCCATGCCACCACCATATCTGTAATCTGTTAATTCAATATTTGAATCCAGATTATTGTTTAAGCTAACAATCAGATCAATTAAATAGCATTGTTGACCATTAATATTTACAGGGTAGCTTCTTACTTCCCATATTTCATTGATTGCTACCATATCAGGACCTTTATTTTGAAAACTGACATGTTCTTGTTTTATTTTGAAACTGCTATACACTGAACCTGACGTTTTCGACAAAAGTCCAGCATATCTAACTGTACCCTGTCCTTTGATGAGGTTCCAAAAATCAACCTCCCTTCCATTGATCTGTGCTTTTGTCCAGGGGTTCCAAATGCCATAATGGTGATAGTGATCTTCTGGTTGAATTCTTGTAAGTACGTTGCCTTTTGGTGAATAAAGAGGATGAATAAATCCACTTTTCCCATAAAGTGGGTCAATATTATCAGGAGCTTCTTGTAAAGCGTGACGATAGGCAAGCACCAGTTTGTCATCTGCCAATAAGTAGATATTTTTTTTATTTATAGATACGATTGCAGCATCGGTATTTTCAAATTTCCCTTCTTTTATTTCAATAACAAAATTAGCTATTGAATTAGGTGCTATGGATATATCTGGAATGAACCACAATATTGTTTGATCACTTTGCTGTATTTGACTTTTTAGTAAAACCTTTTTTTTCTCATGCAGTCTGTAGACATATACCAAAATGCTATCGTTGTTTGGACTGATATCATCAAGAACAATCCGAATTGGGATAGTTAGAAGTCCTTGATCACCTGACGAAACAGAGAATTTTTTTTCAAGAGCATAGGTCTCGAACACCAAAAAACTGCTGAATATCAAAATAACTATTTTAATTAATTTCATTATATGTTCTTCATCATACTATTAGTTTTCAATTTCAGGGGAACATTTTTTTTGAAATAGCTCTTAGTTCTTATCAAGCAAAAGTAAATTATTTTTAGAAAAAGAACAATCGATTGTGTTAATATTAAATAATTTTCCTTATTTTATGATAATAAAAAATAAATGGCGTACTTTCCCGCTAAGAATACGTAATTAACCCAATGGTATTATTCGATGAGGAATGAAAAAAGTGATATAACAATTTATGATGTAGCTGAAGCTTTAAATGTCTCTGCCTCTACCGTTTCAAGAGCACTTAAAGATCATCAAGGAATAGGTAAGGAAACGAAGAAAAAAGTAAAGAAGATGGCGTTAGCCATGGGCTATGAGCCAAATTCTATTGCTTCAAATTTGCGAAAGAAAAAAACAAATACAATAGGTGTTTTGGTATCGTATATAAATAGGCCATTTATTTCATCACTAATAAGCGGAATTGAAGAAGTTGCCAGTAAAAGCAATTATAATGTTATTATATCTCAGACTCATGACTCTTATGAGAAGGAAGTAGAAAATATAAAAGCATTATATAACAGCCGTGTAGATGGATTGATTGTTTCTTTGGCTATGCAAACAAGACAATATTCACATTTTGATCCATTTCTGAAAAAAGGTTACCCATTCGTATTTGCAGATCGAGTTGCTTATGAAATGGAAACAGATAAAATCATTATTGACAATTTTAAGGCAGCATATGATGCCACAGTACATTTAATTGAATGTGGTTATAAGAGAATTGGCCATCTCGCAGGCGCACAACACAGGCATATTTACGGGAAAAGACTTGAAGGATTTATTGCGGCTTTGAATAGCCATGGGTACCAACAAAATGAGGACTTAATATTTTATTCTAAGCTTAGTCATAATGACGGGAGAGAAGGTGCTAAATTACTTTTAAATCTCCCAAAAAGGATTGATGCAGTTTTTTGTGCTAATGATACAGCGGCGGTTGGATTTATGCAGTATGCAGAAGAAAATGGCTTTAAAATTCCACAAAATTTGGGAGTGGTTGGATTTAATAATGATCCAATTTCATTAATAATTAAACCTAAATTATCTACGATTGACCACCCAGCTATGGAGATAGGGAAAAAAGCCGCTGAGCTCGTTTTGGACAAAATATCCGGTAAGAGTAATACCACTATCCCACACGCAATTACCTTTGAAACTAAGTTAATTGCCAGAGAATCGACAATGAAAATATTGTAATATTCTAATTTCAGTCTCGTTTCGTTATCCAAAGTACATTTCTGTATAATTAATTTGAAATTTCTATTAAGTAAATTTTATTAGCGCAATCGATTGCGTAGAAAATATATACTGCATACCTTTGCAGATGTATATAATACATTTCAAATATTTTTAATTTAAACACAGAATGCTATGAGAACTAACTTTACAAGAAAGGTTCATGAATTGCTACGGAAAAGGGTAGGCAATTTTATTCTCTTATTGAGTACGATGTGCCTTAGTTATTTATCCTATGGACAAGGCGCAGAAGTAAACGGTACGGTAACCTCCTCTGATGATGGGGAACCTCTACCAGGTGTTAACATTGTAATCAAGGGGACAGTTACAGGGTCTTTGACGGATGTCGATGGTAACTACAGTTTGAATGTTACGGAAGACGCCACCCTGGTTTTTAGCTATGTGGGTTATGAAGCACAGGAAATTGCAGTTGGGAACCAAACTGTTATTGATGTAATACTCGCTTCATCTATTTCTTCACTCGATGAAATAGTTGTAGTAGGGTATGGTACCGTTAAAAAGAAAGACTTGACAGGTGCCGTATCCCAAATCGATGCTTCCCAGATAGCGCATCAATCACCTAATTCAGTAACAGACGTACTACGAGCAAATGTACCAGGATTGAATGTAGGATTTAATAATTCACCCAAAGGTGTCAGTCAAATGGAAGTTCGCGGGAAAACAACTTTAAATGCCGGTGCCCAGCCATTAATTGTGCTGGATGGTACCATATTTAATGGTGATTTGTCTGATATTAGTCCACAGGATATTGATAAGG
Organism: uncultured Roseivirgaceae bacterium; assembly: GCA_964423255.1. Taxonomy (GTDB): domain Bacteria; phylum Bacteroidota; class Bacteroidia; order Cytophagales; family Cyclobacteriaceae; genus JAAUQL01. Next base: position 30,596 of record CAYREN010000005.1, read on the forward strand.
TGGATGTTATGAAAGATGCCAGCTCCGCTGCCATTTATGGAGCAAGAGGTTCAAATGGTGTAATATTAATTACAACAAAAAGGGGAACTTCAGAAAAACCAACCATTAGACTATCTACAATGTTTGGTGTTGCTACAAAGGCCTTCGATAATCCGCCTTATGATCCCCAGGGATATGCTGATTGGAGAACCGAAGTCTTCAATAGCATTAATTTTGGAAGACTCGATGATACACCCGGGATGTTTAACCGGCCGGATGATTTACCAGATGGTGTAACACTGGATCAATGGTTGGCTTATGATGGTGCCACGGGCGACCCAACTACCGCATGGTTGAATAGGATCGGTTTCCAGGATGTGGAAATTGGTAATTATCTTGCGAATAAAAGTGTGGACTGGTACGATAAGATTTTCCAAAACGGATTTCGCAGTGATGTGAATTTGAGTTTATCCGGCCAGAAGAGTGGACTTAGGTATTACTGGTCATTGGGGCATACAAGTAATGAAGGTATTATAGTTGGAAATAAATTTGAAACTATCCGCACACGACTAAATCTTGATGCTAAAGTTACAGATTGGTTAACTGTTGGTGTCAATACACAATTTGCGGTCCGGGATGAAGGTTCTGTACCTGCCGAGTGGTGGATGTATCAACGTGATTCTCCATGGGGCTCTGAGCTTAGTGATGACGGCACTACATTGCGTTTTAGTCCACAGGATGACTCGGGCGCAGGAGCCCGACATCCATTTTTAAGAAGAACTTATACTGAAAGGGAAAGGATATTCAATACACTAAATGCGAGGATGTACGGAAGAATTACACTCCCTTTAGGATTTTCATATGAGATAGCCTTTACTAACCGATTTGAGTGGAATCGTAATTTCAATTTCCAGTCTTCAGCAAGTCCTGAATGGGCCACAGGTACAGCTTTTAGGGATCGATCGAGTATAAATGAGTGGCAGTTTGAAAATATCCTGAAGTGGGATAAAACCATTGGGGATCATACCATTAATGCTACTTTCTTGGTATATGCTGAAAAATATTCACGGTTAGGTGAAAGGTCAACGAATTCACTTTTTAGTCCTAATGACAAATTAGGGTACAATAATCTTTCACTGGGTACTGCTCCCGTTTTATCTGGAAACGATCAAACAAGTACGGGCGATGCCTTAATGGCCAGAGTAAATTACAGCTTTAAATCCAAGTATTTATTTTCAGCATCAGTTCGCAGGGACGGATATTCGGCTTTTGGACCTGAAAATAAAAGAGCCACATTTCCATCAGTCTCAGGAGCATGGGTTATTTCTGATGAAAGTTTTTGGGGAATTGGTACCATTGACTTTTTCAAGGTTCGGGCCTCTTGGGGTGAGAATGGTAACCGGAATATAGGACGATATGCTTACCTTTCGCAACTTTCTTCCAACAAAAACCTGATTGTTGACAATGGTACTGTAATTCCTGTGGCTACACTTGATCCTGCCAACATGGAGAATTCTGAGTTAAAATGGGAGCGAACAAAGGCATTTAATATTGGTCTTGATTTTAGCATAAAAGAAGGTATCGTTGAAGGGTCATTGGATGTTTATAATATGATAACCAATGACTTGTTAGTCTCAAGAGCTTTACCTGATGTTACAGGATATAACAGTGTACTTTCGAATTTGGGAGAAATTCAAAATTCCGGTTTTGAATTTGCACTTAAGACAAGAAATATTAACAATCAAAACTTTGCCTGGACATCAAATATCAATTTTTCATTAAATAGAAATAAGATTAATAGTCTGTATGGCGATTTAGATGAAAATGGCAATGAACTTGATGATCTGACAAATAGATGGTTTATCGGACATGATATTGATGAGTTGTATGGACAGCGTGTTCTTGGTATCTGGCAGGTGGATCAGACAGAAGAAGCTGATCGCTATGGTGTGAAACCCGGAGATTTCAGGATATTGGACAAGGATGATGATGGTGTGTTCACTATCGAAGATAATGAGTTTCTAGGTTTTGCCAAACCCAGATTTAGGTGGACATTTGTAAATAACTTCAACTTATGGAAGCACTTCGATCTGTCTGTAGAAATTTATTCTATGTGGGGAATGAGCAGATCTTTCAATGAAGCGAAAAACCGCTCTGGATTTATCGACAGGACCAACTCAATTATGACTCCATTCTGGACCGAGGCAAATCCATCTAACGAATGGGCACGACTTTTCTCCAGTCAGGGTAGTGCGAGTTACAATGTTTATAGAGAGAATTCTTTTATTCGTCTCCAGAACATTACGCTTTCCTATACAATACCGAATGCGATCCTTGATAAAATTAAGGTACAGAACCTGCGTGTATATGGCAACATAAGGAATGTAGGGGTATGGGCACCAAATTGGGAAATATGGGATCCTGAAGCTACTGATATCGATGGCGTATCCGGAACTGGCCCAACGCCAAGATATTTTACGATTGGGTTAAACCTTACCTTATAATTAAAACGCTTAAAGTAAGAATAATGAAAAAGATAATAATAAATTCAAAAAATCTGATAACAGCACTCATGGTAGTAGCTGCAATATTTGGCTGCAAGGAAGAATTTTTAGACCCTAAGCCACTTTCCTTTTATACACCAGACAATGCCCTGAACGATGCAGATGGTATGTTGGCTTTACTTTCTGGAGCACACAGAAGGATGCGAGCTGAATGGTATGGTGATGGCGCACCCATCATTACGGAAAACATTTTTTCGGAAGTTGCCATAGAAGGTACTACCGATAAATCCGGACCGGCACAGGACCTCAACTTACTGATTGTGCCCGATGCAAACCTAAACAGCGGCAATACCAATAGGATTGGTTGGTTCTGGCGCGAATGGTATAAAAATATCAAATTGGCCAATACGGTAGTTACCCGGATAGATGATGCTGAATATGAGTCGGAAGAGGAGAGAAATGCTGTGTTGGGTACTGCCTATTTTCACAGGGCATATGCCTACTACCGATTGACACAACAGTTTGGTGATGTTCCACTTCTTCTGGAAGAGCTCACAACTCCTAAACTTGACTTTGTATCAACAGCAAGGATCACAATTTTGGAAAAAATGCAGGATGATTTAAACATAGCTGAAACCTGGGTGCCAGAGGCAGTAGCAGGTGGTGAAATCAGTAGGGGTGCGGTGTTGCACCTTTTAACCAAAATAAATCTTGCTCTAACAGATTTTGATGCGGCGATAATTTCTGCAGGAAAAGTCATCGATGGTGGAAATTATGCACTTATGACAGAAAGATTTGGTGTAGATAAGGATGACCTAACAAAAAATGTAATTTGGGATTTACACCGACCGCCTAATAAAATAGCAAACAGTGAAGGAATTCTAATGAGTGTGTCACGTCTTGAGTTTGAAGGTAATGGTAGTGCCAGTAAAACAAGTGCTATGCGTCAGGCTGTCCCACTTTGGTGGAGATTTATTAATACACCTGATGGATTTAATGGTATGTCGGATAATCCAAATGCTGAAATTCCACATGTTCTTTCATATGGTAGAGGGATAGGTAGAAACCGTGGCGTACCATACAGCACGCAAGATGTCTGGAAGGATGACAACGACTTAAGGCATGCTCCAGGTAACTGGGTGGATATGGAAGACATAACCTACAACGCCGCTTCGCTTAAAGACAATGGTAGCACGTACTACAACAAGAACTTGGAGCTTAAAAATGCAGATGGTGTGGTACTTTGCTCAGACACTATTCGAAACTGGTATGGCTGGCCTCAGTACAAACTGTTCATTCCTGATCCAACAGCATCCAAGCCTTCCGGGGGTCATTCGGATTGGTATATTTTCCGGTTGGCAGAAACTTATTTGCTACGAGCAGAAGCATATTTTTGGAAAGGAGATCTTGGTAATGCTGCTATGGATATCAACACAATTCGCAACCGAGCCGGAGCGGCAGATTTTGTTGCAGGAGATGTTACCATTGCAACCATCCTGGATGAGCGAGTAAGGGAATTGTACTATGAAGAGCCCAGGAATACTGAACTTACAAGAATAGCTCTCATTTTTGCCATGACAGGAAAAGCAGCGTATAATGGAAAGACATATAGTATGGATGGTTTTCATCTGGATAATTTCTGGTACGACAGAATTATAGAAACTACTAATTTCTATAACAAAGGTGTATTCACCATTCATGGGGATGAATATACAATGAGCCCATATCATTCTTTATATCCAGTTCCTTCAGCTGCAATCAATGGAAATACCCAGGGAACTATCAATCAGAATTTGGGTTATCCCGGATCAGAGAATAATATACCTCCAGCTACAACGCTACCCGAGGGATCTTAATTGAAAGATATAATAAAATTTATTGCGAGGCACCAATATTGGTGCCTCGTTTTTTTTTAAATCCCTGAAAGTTTAAAATTAATTTAGAAATAGTTCTTCTGAGCTATTTTTATTCCTATTAAAATTGAAAATGATAATTACTTTTTTGAAACCAACCTGTTTCTCCATCAAAGTTATGCATAGCTATAATTACCATTTTAATGATTTAATTGATTATGAGATTCGCTGATTTAAAAGATAAAGTTGTCTTTGTTACGGGAGGATATGGTGTTATTGGGAGCTCTTTGGCAGAAATCTAAAGTCGTGCCAAAATGAAAGTAGTATTGACATACAGAAACAATACTTCAGCAATTGATAAAGCAGAAGCTTTGAAGAAAATATGGAAAGCAAGCTATGGCTATCAAAGTGGATGTAAATGACAATTTAAGCATTAAAAATGCCATGGATAAAGTCCTTGAAAATTGGGGAAGAATTGATGTATTGGTAAATGCTGCAGGGGGACATGTGCCTGGTGCAGTAATCCCATCCGATAAATCTGTTTTTGAAACTTCTCTAGAGGATATAAAGAAAGTAATGGGCCTTAAATTATTTGGAACAGTGTTATCAACAATGATGATTGGTAAAATAATGGCTGATCAAGGATTTGGGAGTATCATTAACATATCTTCCTTGGCGTCCTCACAATCCATTACCAGAGTATTGGGATACAGTATGGCTAAAGCTGCTATTGATTATTTACTAAATTGATGGCAATGGAAATGGCAATTAAATTCAGTAGTGAAATTAGGGTAAATGCTATTGCGCCAGGTTTTTTTATCAGTAAACAAAATAAAGATATACTCATTAAAGAAAATAGTGATTATACAAAAAGGGCTAAGAAAATACTTGATAAAACTCCTATGGGTAGATTTGGAAATCCAAAGGAACTTAATGGAATAGTACAATATTTATCAGTAGCGCTTCAAAATTTGTAACAGGAACAATAATTC
>CAYREN010000006.1:0-34186 GCA_964423255.1 uncultured Roseivirgaceae bacterium
CCTGATAAAGAAAAATTGTGATATTGAGAAATTGGTGTTTTATTACTTATTTCATTTACCCAATCTGTATCTGACCCTTCATCAGAAAAACCTACACCCTCTGCAATCTTTTTGCGGAATTCAGGAGCATTTAACATTCTCGGCACATTTACAAACTCTTCTGTACTCATATACCCATTGTAAGTTAATGTTGGTTGAATTGTTCCCCTATTTTTTTTAGAAGTGATTAATATAACCCCATTGGTACCTCTAGTGCCATATATTGCAGCAGCAGACCCATCTTTCAAAACATCAATGCTTTCAATATCATCTTGCGCTAAAGTGTTTATATCTCCAGGAATTCCATCAATTAAAATCAAAGGTTGTGTACTTGTAGATAATGTGGCAGTACCGCGTAATAATATTTGAGATTTTGCAGTAGGATCTCCACTAGGGGTAGCAATTATTAAACCTGCGACCTTTCCCTGAATCAGTTGAGCATTGTCACCAACATTCCCTTGTATAAAATTTTCAGAATCTACACCTGCAACAGCACCGGTAACTTCAATTTTCCTTTGCTCACCATATCCAATGACTACAATTTCTGCCAGTGATGTCAAGTCTTGTACCATTTGTAAGTCTATCATAACCTGACTCCCCACTATTACCTCTTCAGATACATAACCCACAGAACTAAAAACAAGCACGGAGTTATCATCAGGTACATCCAATTTGTAATTCCCTTGCACATCTGAGATAGTACCAATAGAAGTTCCTTTAACAATGATATTAACCCCAGGGAGGCCTTCATTTCCATCGTCTGTTATACGTCCTGTTATAGTCGTACCCTGAATTATTACCTCAATTTCAGTTGTTTCCTTTTTTCGTTTTTTGTCAACATTAATATAATTATTGACTTGTTTGAATTTCAAACCTGCTTCTTTTGAGATTTCCATTAGAACATCTGCAACGGAAGCATTACTATTGGAATAGTTGATAGTAACATCACCGTTTAGATCTGATTTATCAAACGAAAACTGGAAATCAGTTTTAATCTCAATTGTTTTGAAAGCTTCAACCAGGTTGACGTTTTGTAAATCTAACTCAACATAAACATCATTTACAGATTTTATTTTTTGAGCATTTCCAACGTTTGCAAAAAGAAAGCTAATAAATAAGCTTTGGAGAATTATGCCATAAGTAGTGAATTTACTAATCACAATAAATAGCTTTAGTAAGTTAATTTTCATAATTTTGTCTACATTTTATTTAACATTTATTTGATAGCAGTTTTAGTTCTTGGAGGAAGTTTACTGCTAAAGAATTAATTACCGGTTTTACCTAGTAGAACCGGTTTTTTTATTAGGATGTATTATTAAAAGACTTCATGGCTTAATTTTTAAATGATAATGTAACTTTTTCATTTTCTATTTTATAGTCAAAATTTTCAATAAAGCTTATGCTTTCAAGGATATTACTTAAATAGTCATTTTGAAAACGACCTGAATAAGTCCACTCTCTTCCGTCATAATTATTAACGACAAATTTAACTCCATACCAACGGCTAAGCGTATTAATAACCGTTTCAAAGCTGTCGTCTTCAAACAATAATATTCCATCTTTCCAGGATATGACTTTATCAACTTCTGCTTTGAGCTTATAGATTGAGTTATTTGTTTTTGAATAATTAACAGCATATCCTTCACCAAGTATAATTCCATCAACTGAATTATTACTCAATTCTACTCGAACTTTGCCTGTTACTAAAGTAACCTTAGTATGATTTTCGGAATCATAATTATTCACATTGAATGACGTTCCTATGGCAGTAGTGTTTAAATCACCAGACTTAACAATAAATGGTTTTTGAGGATTTTTTTCAACCATAAAAAATGCTTCTCCTTCTAGCTCAACTACTCTTTGGTTAGATAAGAATTTTTCAGGATATATTATTTTTGATTCCGAATTAAGCCAAACGATACTTCCATCTGGCAAATACAATTTTAATTTCTGACCTGTAGTAACCGTCTTTTCAATAATTTTTACTGCATTTGATTCTATAACCACAGCGGGTTTTAATAATGGCTTTTGAATTAAAAAATATGCAAAAAAACCAGTCGTGATTAGTATAATAACTACCGCTGCAACTTTCTGAATTGAAAATGATCTCCTATGAGTGGAACTATCAGATTTGAATTGAATTATCTTTAATGAATTTATCTCATCATTGATACTATTGAATACGCTTTTTCCATCAGCCTTTATTGAAGTTTTAGTATTTGAACTAATATCAGATAAAAACTCAGCATCCTTTGCAAGTTGAGGATTGCTTGCCATTAACATGTCAAGTTCTCTCCTCTCTACTGGATTCAAGCCTTCTGTCTGGGATTTGGCAAACAGAATAAAAAACTTACTATTATTCATATGAATTGATTTCTATATTCTTGGTTATAAAACACCACCAAAGAAAAAAACCCCCATTGAATAATTTTTTAATAGTCAATAACCTCGGGGCAAGCCCACGAGGCGTGAATATGAAATAAAATATATGCGATGCAAGCATCGGGGAATTAAACCCACTGGTGGTATTAACTAAAGAAAATTATGGCTCAGTTCGATGCTATTTTTTTAATCAAAAAATCTACTCTCAGGCTTCCATTTATTATATAAAAATAAGGCCATTGTTAAACTGGGTGAATAAATGTGAATTATTACCAGCACTGACCATTGCTAAAATTGAAGAATTTTAAAATCAGAAAATATTTAGTCAATAACAGGTGTATACTGAGGTGAAAGGTGCTAATTAATTTACATCTTTAAATAAACTTTGATATTGAACCAGGTCATTGCGTAATTTGGCATAAGCTTTACCCATCTGATTTTCAACAGTTTTTACTGAAATGTTCAGGAGTTCTGCAACCTCCTTGTACTTCATTCCTTCGTCTTTAACCAGCTCAAATATCAATCTGCATCTTTTTGGTAATTTATCCAGGGCATTTAGTATCATTTCTCTCATCTCATTATTAATATAATGATCCTCTGGTGAAACGACGGATTTTTTTAAATTAATCTCTTGTTCATCAATTCTATTATAACGGAGTCGGTGCTCGTCGCGTAAAAAATTGAGACAATAATTTCTGGTGGATTTAAAAATATAGTTTTCAATTCTGCCTATCTTCTCCAATTTTTTCCTATTCTTCCACAAACCAATGAATACTGTGGAAACCACCTCATTCGTAGCATATTTTGAATCTAAATAGTATTGGGCAAAATTGAGCAGTCGAGGATAGAGTAGGTTGAATAAATCTCGAAAAGCAATTTGATCATCAAAATGCGAGACTTTAACTATCAATTCCCTTATGCTATTTTCTTGTTTTATCTTTTGATTCATTTGTGTTTATAACGATTCAAAACCAATCTATAATATTTATTGATAGATCTACAAGATTTTTTACAGAACAACAATATTCAAAGTTGTCGAATTTTAATTTCTTATATTATTTAATAAGTAAATATAATAAACCTTTTGAAATCTTTCCTAAGCCTTTCTTTTTATTATATTTCTACTACAAATAAGATGAAAACATTTCATTCATAATAAGGTCATTATCGAATTATTGGAGAAATACCCAAAATAGAAAACTTATTTGCTGAGGATGGTTTGTTAATTTACAGTTGAGAACACATAAATCTATAAGCAGAATTGTTTGGAATAATGCGTTGCGCTTAAAACGAATAAAAAATGAAGCTCAACGAACCTAACTACAAATTTTCGTTTTTAATTTCCTTTATAGCATATGCCGCTGCTCGTGCCGTAATTGCCATGAAAGTCAATGAGGGGTTTTGTGTTCCTGTTGAAGTCATGCACGCACCATCTGTTACAAAAACATTTTTACAACTGTGCAATTGATTCCACTTATTCAGTAGGGATTTTTTAGGGTCAACGCCCATTCTAACACCACCCACTTCGTGAATGTCCAATCCAGGGGCTTGTTTCGAATCAATAGTTACAATGTTTTTACAACCAGCCTTTTCTAGCATTTCTGATCCTTGTTCATGAAAATCTTTTATAATCAAATCATCATTTTTATCATATCCAACAGATGTGATTACTTGCGGGATACCCCATTCATCGGTCTGATCCGGACTCAATCTAATATGATTTTCTTCTTTTGGAATATTTTCTATTTGAGCCATCATTGAAACAGACCATTGCCCCGGTTTGGAAATTTTTTCCTTGAAATCTTGTCCAATTTGTACACCTTCAACATCACGATTCCATCCTTTTCGATATGCGCTGAAATGTACTTGATACCCACCTTTAAAAGCCTTTTCATGTTTGCGTACGTTCCTGAAGTTAGGCAACAATATATCTGTTGGACGTCTGCCAAAGTAATATGAATCTTCATAACCATCGTATGTAGCTGAGATTTTACCTCGATAAATATGAAAGGCAATAAATTTACCCAAAAGTCCATTGTCATTACCCAATCCGTTGGGGAATCGCGAAGATTTAGAATTCAACAAAATTGAGTTACTGTTTAAGGTGGATGCATTTAGAAAAATGACGTTGGCATAATATTCTGTTGTTTCCTTTGTAAATCGATCAATTACCTTCACTCCGATAGCCTTTTTTTGTTGATCGTCATAAATGATAGAATGAACAATGGCATCAGTTTGCAAAGTCATATTTCCTGTTTTCTGTGCCCATGGAATAGTAGAAGCATTAGCACTAAAATAACCTCCAAACGGACAACCACGATAGCATAATGAACGCGCTTGACATTTACCTCTCCCCTGCTCCAAATGAATTTCTTTTGGTTCTGTAAGATGGGCACATCTCCCAATAATTGGGAAACGATCCTTATAATTTTCCTTAATAGATTTAGAAATGTGTTTCTCTAATATATTCATTTCCCATGGAGGCAGAAATTCTCCATCTGGTAATGTTTCCAAGCCGTCTTTATTTCCACTAATCCCTATAAATTTCTCAACATGACTGTACCAATCTGCCAAATCATCATATCGAATTGGCCAGTCAACTGCATAACCATCGCGAGCAGGTTGCTCAAATTCAAATTTACTCCAACGTTGTACTTGCCTCGCCCAGAGCAACGACTTTCCACCAACCTGATACCCTCGAATCCAATCGAAAGGTTTCTCCTGAATATATGGCTGCTCATTATCCTTTACAAAAAAATGCTCAGTAGCTTCTTTAAAAGCATAACATCTGGATACGATGGGGTTTGCTTCCATTACCGCTTGTGGAATTTGGTTTCTATGTGGAAAATCCCATGGATTTTTGAAGGCTGTTGGATAATCTTTGATATGTTCAACATCTCTACCACGTTCCAAAACCAAGGTTTTCAGTCCCTTCTCGCACAACTCTTTGGCAGCCCAGCCACCACTCATTCCAGATCCTATTACAATAGCATCAAATGTATTATTATTCATACTAATATTTTTATTTAAAGTGCCCAGGCCTTTTCCCCATGATATGGAATCTCTCCCTTTTGATATCCTGGAATTGGCACATATCTAAGTGATTTTGTCGCTCCTATCTCTGATGTAAAGTACCCAAATAAGGTGGTTTGTTTTAATAAACCGTAAAAATCACGCGTATTTCCCTGGGGTTTTTTCTTTTGATAAGCAGCGCTTTCTGTATCTATATTTTTGATAATATTGACTTTTTCATCAGGTATAAGCTTTGTGAAATCCTTTCCAAATTGATTTTTTATTTCCAATTTAAAATTTTTAAAGCCTTCAAGAAATACTTTTTGATCTATGGAGTTATAACAATCAGTGACATATAGCTGTATGAAATCTCCCACATTGGCTGCTTTGGCACCCGGAATCTCTGGAGAGGCAGGAATAATAATTTCAGTAATATCATTCAACAACTCCATATCACCCCATTCAAATAATGTATAAGGATATGGATCTTGACTACACCCTGATAGGAATATTTGAGGGAGAATTGTGACTCCTCCTGCAATTGCTGAAATTGACGATAATGCTTTTCTACGCTTCATTTAAAAAAAGATTAACCACAAATATATTATTATCAATTATTCTATCTGAATAGAATCGGAATTATTAATAGTGTATGTCTCAATTCACAAATAAATAACTACGTTGTATTTTTTTTTGATTAATGAGCAAACTGACATTAGATATTCACCAAAATTCAAGGAAACAAAGCCACCATCACTATGCTTCTCAATATCATTTCATAGAAAATTATCCTTTGTCAATGAATACAAACATGCTTTATAACCTTCATCAAATTCCAGTATTTTATACTCCATTTTCGGATAGGTAATAGTTAGACTATTAATAATCTACACTAAAGAGTTTTGGCGAACCATTCAATAATATCCTTTTGAATCAATGGATGATCCCTTAAGATATACGATCCGTGTTTATTTCCCTGGGCAATTTCGACTTTTCTATCTTCTGTTGTTCTATTGTATAATTCGTTGGCCCATTTTGCACGCATTCCATTTTGTTCATCTTTCGAGGCAATATAAAAAGCATTCATTGGGCTTAACACTACTTTTGATCCACTTAAGTTTTGCACGGCCTCAGTTTTAGCTGACATAACAACAACGGACTTGATATTAAATTTGTTAGAAGATGCAGCAACACAAGCCAGGTTGGCTCCTATGGAGGCGCCTATAATTCCAATTCTTTTCTGATCAATTTGGCTGTCTTTTTTCAAAAAATCAATAGCTGCCAGCAAGTCAAGAGGTGCCTTATTTGGATCGTTATACAAATTATAATCCCCATGATCTTTTCCTGATGCGCCATGTTGCCTGATATCATATGCCAACACAGCATAACCATTATCTACTAACTTTTCTGTCATGGGTAATTCAAACCATTCTTGCCTTGAAGAACCTCCCTGGTGAATAAGGATTATTGCCGGCAAGAGTGATTTTTGAGTCTTGGGAAGACTATAAGAAGCGCTAATTTTAATACCATCTGAAGTTAGAAATTCCACTTCAGTGAATCCTTGTTTACTTTCAGCAATAAAGTTAAATGACAATAATATTAACAATGAGAGGATATTTTTCATGCGGAATATTTTACTTATTTATGTTTATAGATGGTGAATTTAGTATTAAAATTCATTATTGAGGAATTAACCAAATTTGCATCGTTACCGTTAGTAAAACAGTAATGAAGTCAACTTGACTCTCGCACAATTAATTCCGTTTCCAATATCAACTTGGTTGGGGAAAATTTATCAAAATCCATATTTCTTTCCTTAAGAAAAAGATTTGCCGCTTCTCTTCCGGTTTCATAGGCAGGTTGTCGAATGGTAGTCAAGGGAGGAGTAAGGTATTGCACTGTCGGTTCGTCATTGAAACCTACAACGGAGACATCTATTGGTATATTCAAGCCCGCTTCTTTAATAGCGGCAATTGCACCAATGCATGAACGGTCATTTGTTGCAAACAATCCGTCTATGTTCATATTATTCTTTAAAAAAGATTTAGTGGCCACAAAACCCAGATTTTTGGTGAAATCACAGTTTATGATGAGGTTTTTATTTGGCTCCAACCCGTACTCTTTATATGCTTCTGAATAACCTTCATATCTTGTTTTAGAAATTCTTAATTCTTCAGGACCTGCAAGAAAAGCAATTCTTTTTCTTCCTTTTTGAAGCATATGATTTATCGCTGATTTTGCAGCCAGTTTATTATTAATAATTACTTTAGAAGCCCCTTCGTAAATTGGAGTCCTGTCAAAAAATATCACAGGTACACCTTCTTCCTGTGCACGTAAAAAATGATCGTAGTTGATGGTAGATTGAGAAATCGATGCTAATATTCCATCAACACGTGAGTCTAAGAGATTTCTCACCTGGATTACTTCTCGTTGATAGGATTCCTTACTTTGACAAATCATGACACTATATCCATGCTCTTCCAGCACGTCCTCCATTCCTGTTACAGCGGCTGAATTATAATAATACCATAGATCTGGCACAATCACACCGACATTAAAGGATCTGTTTTTCCTTAGCCCTACTGCCATAAGATTAGGTTTATAATTTAGTGCCTTGGCCAGCTCTACCACTGCCTTTTTTGTTTCTGGGCTTATTTCATAAGAGTCCCTCAATGCTCTTGAGACAGTTGGAACACTTAAATTAAGTCTACTGGCAATATCTTTTAACTTTATTTGCTTTCTTTTCATTTATCATATTTTACCTGGAAAATGAAGCATAAATACGTAATCGATTACGCAAATATAATTGACTATGCCCATCGCTAATTACCAATAATTAGATAATTTCATTTGTTAAATGTGAGTCTTTATCATTTTATATCATAATGAAATATCATAGTCCCACATATCATGAATTTATAAAAACCTAAAGTTTGCAATTTTTGGAACTGGATTTTGACCCATCTTTCATTTACATGGCTTTTAATTGAATATGCAATATGTGTTGGTTAATGAGGAAAACACTTTCAGAAATAGAATAAATAAACAATGTTTTTATTAAGCTTTGTCAATTTTCAGTTGGTCGTAAATGTAACTGGACTCATTAGAACAAAAGATGTGAATAGAATTATTGAGTCAATATGATGATATTTTGAAGGAGAAGAAGTAGTAAATTCTCAATTTGAAATAGACAAGTCAGACTCAATGACAGATGTTTAGAAACCTTTAAATTATATAATAATCAAATTCAACAAATACTCACGTACATTTATTTAATATGATACTAATACAAAATTATAACCTGGCGATTGTTTTTACCATTTTAGCTATGATCTGTTGGGGTTCGTGGGCAAACACTCAAAAAATTGCAGCAAAAACCTGGCGTTTCGAATTATTTTATTGGGATTTTATTATCGGTATTGCGATTATGAGCTTGGTTGCTGCTTTTACGGTAGGCAGTCTTGGTGATCAAGGCAGGACATTCTTAGAAGATATAGCCACGGCAGATTTTTCAAGTATTGGCTTTGCTGTACTGGGAGGAATACTTTGGAACATTGGAAATATTCTTCTCGTTGCGGCAATTTCAGTAGCAGGTATGGCAATAGCCTTTCCCATAGGCGGTGGAATAGCATGGATACTGGGAATTATAATAAATTATATCCTGATTTTACTTTCTGGCAAGGAGGCTTCAGGAAACCCTACTACCTTATGGATAGGGGTGGCTATTATTGTATCAGCAATTGTATTGAGTGGCAAAATTTACGATAAAGTTGCTAAGGAAAAGAAACAGGCGTCAATGAAAGGCGTTGTGCTTTCGGTTATTGCAGGATTGTTTATTGCTTTTTTCTACGGATTTGTAGTAAAATCTCTCGACCCATCATTTGTTTTAGGAGGTACAGGAAAGCTTACCCCATATACTGGGATTGTGTTTTTCACTGTAGGTGTAATCATTAGTACGCTCATCATTAATCCTGTGATTATGCGAAAACCAATTTTTGGAGAGCCCGTTTCAATGAATTTATATTGGCAGGGTGCCATAAAAGAACATTCATCCGGAGTATTAGGTGGCATGATATGGATGCTGGGAATGACCTTTAGTTTCATGGCCGTAGGCGCAGCAAATCCGGCCATTGCTTATGCATTGAGTAATGCTGCTCCTGTTGTAGCTATTTTGTGGGGAATTTTTGTGTGGAATGAATTTAAAGGGGCTCCAAAAGGAACCAATACACTATTGTTTATTCTCTTTATCTGCTATATCACAGGATTGGCCTTAATCACTTACTCAAA
Organism: uncultured Roseivirgaceae bacterium; assembly: GCA_964423255.1. Taxonomy (GTDB): domain Bacteria; phylum Bacteroidota; class Bacteroidia; order Cytophagales; family Cyclobacteriaceae; genus JAAUQL01. The sequence continues at coordinate 9,721 of CAYREN010000006.1, forward strand.
TGCCTGAATATGCTTTTTAGTAATAAAAAAATGGATATTTTGGAATAATAATTAAGATATATTTTCACAAATGACCTGAAATATTTAACTAATATTCAAAATGAAAAAAATAAAATTTGCAATGTTTGGAACTGGTTTTTGGGCAAATTTTCAACTGCCCGGTTGGCTGGAATTAGAAAACATAGAATGTGTCGCCCTCTACAACCGAACACTGTCTAAAGCAGAATCATTAGCTGAAAAGCATGGTATAAAACGATGTTATGATGATCCGGCAAAATTGTTGGAAAATGAAGAACTGGATTTTGTAGATATACTCACTGATGTAGATTCCCATTTGAAATTCACAAAAATGGCCGCAGAGAAAGGCCTGGATGTAGTTTGTCAAAAACCCATGACCCCAAATTATAAAGACGCTAAAGATTTGGTGCGCATTTGCAAAGAGAATAATGTCAGGTTATTTATCAATGAAAACTTCCGATGGCAGGCGCCCATTAGAAAGGTAAAAGAAATTGTGGGTTCCGGACAAATTGGAGATGTGTTTAAAGGGCGAATTACTTTTTGTTCTGCATTTCCGGTCTTTGACAACCAGCCGTTTTTAGCTGAGTTGGATCAATTTATCCTCACAGACATTGGGTCTCATATTTTTGACATTTGCCGTTTTTTAATGGGGGATGCGAAAACGATTCATTGTGAAATCCAAACCATAAACCCAAAAATAGTAGGTGAAGATGTAGCCAACGCGCTCATGAAAATGAAGTCTGGTGCCCATTGCTATGTGGAAATGTCTTATGCTTCAATACTGGAGAAAGAGGCATTTCCCCAAACACTCGTGCTGCTGGAAGGCTCAAAGGGTTCTGTCAGGTTGGATGCTGATTTTGTAATAGCCACCACTACCAAAAAGGGTACTAAGTCTGGAAAAATAGACCCTGTAATCTACAATTGGCTTGATCCCGAATATGCTGTAGTTCATTCGAGCATTGTAGATGCGCAAAGAGATATTCTGTCTGGGCTACAAGGGGGAATCGCTGAAACCACAGGAGATGATAACTTTAAAACTGCCCAACTTGTATGGGCGGCCTACGAATCGGCAAAAACTAGGAGAATTATTGATTTGGATACTTTTTAGGAAATGGATATCGGGATATTTATCCCTTGTTATATCAACTCAGTATTTATTCATCGATGGCAATCTTTTTATTCGATTCAGGCAGACTGTATTATATTTTTTGCAAAAACACCTGAATTTTTAATCTGAAAATTATGAGTAATATATTAGCTAAATATCTCATTGAGACATCTTATCCACTAGATAAAGCTGCAGGAATCATGGCCGGTGAGCAATCGAGTGGCACTTTTGTAAAAGTAGCTGGTGAATCAGATGAACTCAGAGAACGATTTTTGGCCAAAATAATTGAGATCAATGATTTAGGGGAAATCAGCAAGCCTATCCTATCTGGATCAAAACCACAAAAAGGCACTAAAAACCCAGTCTATAAAAGAGGTATTGTTACACTTTCCTGGCCTTTGGACAATGTAGGTGTAAATCTACCCAATGTGATATCGACCGTAGCAGGAAATTTATACGAATTGAGTCCATTTTCAGGATTAAAACTTTTAAACCTGGAGTTACCGACAGCATACAGCGACAAATATCCCGGACCACAGTTTGGGATTTCAGGTACACAAATGCTAATTTCTGTTAAAGACAGGCCTGTCATCGGTACAATTATAAAACCGAGTGTGGGCCTGACACCTGAAGCCACTGCTGAGCGCGTCAAAGTGTTAATTGAGTCGGGGTTGGATTTTATAAAGGATGATGAGCTTATGGGCGATCCTCCTCATTCCCCATTTAAAAAACGAGTAGAACTTGTTATGCAGGTGATCAACAATTTTGCCAACAAAACAGGCAAAAAGCCTATGTATGCTTTTAACGTAAGTGGAGATGTTGATGATATGCTTCATCGACACGATATTGTACAGGATAATGGAGGCTCATGCATAATGGTAAGCCTTAATAGTGTAGGGATAAGTGGAGTTGTCAAATTAAGATCGCATAGCCAATTACCAATTCATGGTCATCGCAATGGCTGGGGTGCTATGACCAGATGTGAAGTATTGGGCATGGATTACCAGCCCTACCAGGTGATCTGGCGAACTGCCGGAATAGATCATATGCATGTCAATGGGCTACGCAACAAGTTTTGCGAGCCAGATGAGTCTGTACTATCATCCATTAAATCATTGCTGAAACCTATGTTTGGAGGATATCAGGCCATGCCCGTAATTTCCTCCGGACAGTGGGCCGGGCAGGCGGTTGATACATACAAGTCAATTAAAACTACGGATGTCATGTATTTGTGCGGCGGCGGAATTGTAGGCCATCCGGGTGGCGTAGAAGCCGGCGTAAAAAGCGTGTTGCAAGCATGGGAAGCAGCACTTGCTGGAAGAAGTCTGGAAGAAATGGCAGCCAATCATAGTGAACTCAAAACCGCACTGAAATTTTATGGATAAATTATTAAATCAAAATCTATTCTTAAGCTTCTACGGGGACGATTTTACCGGATCTACGGACACGATGGAATCATTGGCTTTGAATGGAATCCGAACTGCATTGTTTTTAAATGCTCCCAGCGAAGAGGAAGTTATGCACTTTCAACTGAAGAAAACTTGGGACTCACAAGGAAGCCGGAATCTCCAGGCTTTTGGTGTTGCGGGCATTAGTAGAAGTTTACGAACAGAGGAAATGGAGGCTGAATTGACACCTATATTTGAGCGCCTCAAAAATATTAAAACAGATTTTTTTCACTATAAGGTTTGTTCTACTTTTGATAGCTCTCCGGAGATTGGTAGCATTGGATTCGCTATGGACCTTGCTTTTAAATATTTCCCTTCTACATATATTCCGCTTATTGTTGGAGCTCCTTTTCTCAATCGCTTCTCAGTTTTTGGCAATCTATTTGCCCGCATAGATGGTGTTACCTACCGACTTGACAGACACCCAACAATGTCCCGTCATCCAGTTACGCCTATGCATGAAAGTGATTTGCGTCTTCACCTGGGGAAACAGACAAATCGAAAAATTGAGTTGATGGATTTGTTTGCTCTCGAACAAAATTTTGAGCAAAGACAAAAGATTTTTAAACAGTTGAACTTAAATGATGGTGAGGTACTGCTGTTTGATACATTATCCATTGATCATTTGATTAATGTCGGTGAACAAATTATGCGAAATACCCAGCAAGACACATGTCAGTTAATCATTGGCGCTTCCAGTGCAGAACATGCTTTGAGTTTATATCTACAAAAGAATAAGAAGCTCATCAAACCGGATATTCCGATAAGCCCTGGAAAAAGTAAACAAGTTATCGTCTTGTCCGGAAGTTGTGCCCCTACCACTGGCAAACAAATTGATTGGGCATTAAAAAGAGGTTTTGAAGATATTCGGATAGATACCATAAAACTTGTCCATCCAGAATTATCGCAGGCAGAAGAACAGCGTGTAGTAGAAAAATCCCTGGAGGCGCTGGCAATTGGAAAAAGCATAGCAATCTACTCTGCGAAAGGCCCTGACGATCCTGTCATTAATAAAACAAAAAAAGAAATGTTGAGGCTGGGATTGAATGATGAAAGCACCGGCAAACATCTGGGAGCAGTGCAAGGCAATATATTAAAGCACATATTAACAAAAGCAGGGAAGATCAGAACGGTGATTTGTGGAGGAGACACATCGGGTCATGCCTCAAAAGCACTGGGAATTTATGCACTGGAAATATTAATGCCTATTTCCCCAGGAGCCCCACTTTGTATTGTTCATTCTAAAAATGAGCTTTTCGATGGTTTGCAAATGGCCTTAAAAGGCGGGCAAAATGGTGCTTATAATTATATCGAATCAATTAGAGAAGGAAGGAATTTAGATAATTGAATAAATAATGCTTGACAGTGAAAGCTTTTGCTATTGCAAAGGGAATGTTAGGTAGAACAAAAAAATATAATTTCAATATTAAATCTATATCGTTATGACTAAAGTAGCATTAGTTGGAGCCGGCGGAAAAATGGGTGTACGGCTCACAGACAATTTAAAAAACTCAAACTTCCAAATGTCTTATCTGGAAGTGAGCCGGGAAGGCATCGAAAGAGTAAAAGGCAGAGGGGTAGAAGTTTCAGAACCTGCTGAGGCTATTGCCCACGCAGACATTGTCATCTTTGCAGTGCCAGACGTACTCATCAAAAAGGTCGCTCATGAATACGTGCCAATAATGAGACCGGGTGCTATGGGCATGTGCCTTGACCCTGCAGCCCCATTAGCGGGCGCATTGCCTGAGAGAGAAGATATCGCATATTTTGCTTCTCATCCATGCCATCCGTCGGTGTTTAACTGGGAGCCAACAAAGCAAAATCAATTTGATTATTTTGGTGGCATTGGTGCAAAACAATCCATTGTGTGTGCCCTGATACAAGGAGAAGATAACTACTATGAAATAGGTGAAGAATTAGCCAAAACCATGTATGCGCCAGTGGTTGTATCACACAAAATCACCATCAAAGATATGGGTATACTAGAGCCAGCCCTTTCCGAAACTTTTAGTGGAGCAATGGTGACAAAGATGAAAGAAGCAGTAGATATCGTAGTGGAAAAAGGAGTTCCCAAACAAGCTGTGTATGATTTTTTTCTGGGACATATAAATATTGAATTGGCCTTGCTCTTCGGCCAGTTACCGGGTGGTCAATTCTCTGATGCCGCAAAAAAAGCCATTAAAATTGGTGACGGATTAATATTCAAAGATTCTTGGAAAGGGATATTTGAAGATGAATCCGTTAAAGAGCAAATTAAGTCAATTACCTGATTTGCGATATGAGTCTTGACAGCAACATATTATTTTATGGCAAAAAAGAAAAACTCGCAAAGAAAGTAGCTTTGAAAGCAGGTAAACTTGACCTGGTCTATGAAAATGGCTTTTTAAGATATATCAAATTAGGTGGGCTGGAAGTTTTACGCATGATCAACCATGCAGTGCGAGACCATAACTGGGGTACAGTTCCATTACGGGTTTTTAATGTAAATATTAAAAAGGAGGATAATTCTTTCTCCATTAATTATCAAGCTGAAGCCAGACAAGACGATATCCGTTTTCTTTGGAATTGCAATATCGAAGGGAAGGATGATAATAGTATTACCTTTATTATAGTCGGAGAAGCATTAACTAATTTTAAAAGAAATAGAATTGGATTTACTGTACTGCATCCAATAAAAGAATGTGAAGGGAAAGAAGCAGTGATCAAAAATTCTGATGGAATTACCAAAGTGCAAAAATTTCCTAAGCTAATCAGTCCAAATCAGCCGTTTTCTGATATTAATTCGATGAAATGGGAGCTTGCCAATTGCAAAGCTTTACTAGAATTTTCAGGAGAAATTTTCGAAACTGAGGATCAGCGAAACTGGACAGATGAATCATATAAAACATATTGTACTCCGTTAGAGCTTCCGTTTCCGGTGGAATTAAAAAAAGGAGATAAAGTCTGGCAAATCATTAATTTATCAATCATTGGGGAGCCTGATGAAAAAGAAACAGAATCAATGGATTTGATGTTTTCAATAGGCAAAAAATCATTTTCACTACCTAAAATAAACATCGGACTAAGCACTGAGGTCGAATCCCTTTCAGAATCTGAAACTAAAAAAATAAAGGCTATTCCATTTGACCATTATCAGGTTGATATCAAATTTTATGAAACTGGCTGGGAAGAAAATGTAAAGAGAGCTACTCGTGAATCTGAATCTCTTGGATTTCCTATGGAGTTTAGCCTTTTCTTTAACGATATTGAAAACGAATTGAAGGCATTCGGATCACTTATCCAAAAAGTAAATCCACTGATTTCGTTCATCAATATTTTTAACAAAAATCTATATACAACCCAAAAGAAAACCATTGATATGGTTTTACCATATCTAAGAGATTTATTTCCCAATGCAAGAATTGGCGCTGGAACCAATGCCTTTTTTGCGGAGCTGAACAGGGATAGAACAAAAATGGATCTGCTGGATTTTTCAGTTTATTCAATAAACCCACAGGTTCATGCATTTGATAATGAATCAATGGTCGAAACAATATTTGCTCAACCTTATACTGTTCAATCAGCCAGAGAATTTTCTCAAAGCAAGCCTGTGCATATTTCTCCGGTCACACTTAAAATGAGATGGAACCCCAATGCCACCAGTGAAAGTACAACACCTCCAGAACAATTGCCGGAAGATGTGGATGTTCGTCAAATGTCCCTTTTTGGAGCCTCATGGGTCTTGGGATCGATCAATAGCTTGCTGAAATCCGAGCCGGAATCAATAGCATTTTTTGAGACCATTGGGTTAAAGGGAATTATGCAATCTTCAGACCCTATGTTTGCTGATCAGTTTTTTGCCCCTGCCAAAGTAGTATATCCGATGTATTTTATTTTCAAATTTATACTGGAGCATAAGGACTTGAGTTTTTATCATATCGAACCCAGCCATGTGCTCCATTTCACAGGATTGGCCTTTGGTAAAAAAGGGATAAGCGTATCTTCATTGATACTTGCAAACTATTCTTCTGATTCAATTTCGGTCAAACTTCCAACAGAATTTAATAATAGTAGTGCCATATTTATACATGATAAAAACATAATAAAATTAATGGAAGACCCTGATGAGTTCAATGATTTGAAGAAAGAAAGTCTGAAAGAAAAAATTGAATTGCCACCATTTGGAATTGCATTTATTGGAAGAGAAGTTTTACCTGAAACCTAATAATTATGAAAGAAGTAAATTAATAATCGATTGTGTTAAAGGATTAAAAACAATATCTAAACAAATGATAATATGAGAAAACTATTTTTTTCTTTATGGCTTATTAATGGACTTTTTACAGTTACTTATAGCCAAAAAATAAGCATGATCGAAAAGTGGGATATTTTTGAAATTTCACTTAAAGTTCCAAACGTTGACAATCCTTTTACAGACATTCAGATTAGTACAATTTTTCAGTTTAAAAACAAGAAATATTATGTAGAAGGATTTTATGATGGTAATCAGACATATAAAATACGGTTCATGCCAGATGAAGAGGGAATGTGGAGCTATCGCACTTCCAGTAACATTGAACAGCTCCAAAACAAAACGGGGACCTTTCAATGCGTTTCAAATTATGTGAATAATCATGGTCCTGTAAAGGTTAGAGGCACTTATCATTTCGGTTATGCAGACGGCACTCCATTTTATCCATTGGGAACCACAGCTTATGCCTGGGTGCATCAGCCTGATGAACTTAAACGGAAAACGCTGGAGACTCTCAGGAACAATGCCTTTAATAAAATTCGTATGACGTTATTGCCCAAACAATACAGCAAATACATTCAGAATGAACCACCTCATTATCCATTTGAAGGGTCAAAAGCTGATGGATGGAATTTTGATAGATATAAAGTTGAATTCTTTCAGCATTATGAAAACTATGTGGATAGTCTTCGGCAGCTTAATATTCAGGCGGATATTATTTTATTTCATCCTTACGACAAGGGCAAATGGGGCTTTGATCAAATGAGCCTGGAAGAGAATGTTCGACTTCTACGATACTTCATTGCCCGCATAGCCTCCTATCGAAATGTTTGGTGGTCAATGGCCAATGAGTATGATCTTATGAACAAATCTAATGACGAATGGGTGTCGTATTTTAAAACTGTTACCACTTACGATCCATCAGATCATCTGCTTTCTATCCATAATGGTAAAGCGTGGTATAATCATTCCGAACCCTGGATTACACACTTGAGTGTACAAACACCATACCTTCAGGATATTCAGGATTGGCGGGAAGTTTACAATAAACCCATAATCAATGATGAACTAGTTTATGAAGGCAACCTTCCAACAGACTGGGGCAATCTGAATCCTGAGGAACTTACTAATCGGTTTTGGATATGCTATACGCGCGGTGCCTATGCTACCCATGGGGAAACCTATGAGCATCCCGAAAATATTCTCTGGTGGTCTAAAGGTGGAGAACTTTATGGAGAAAGCCCTGAGCGACTTGCATTTTTACTTGAAATAATGAAAAATGCCCCTGAAGACGGAATCATACCATTTCATAATGAGTGGAATAAGCAAACATACTTGTATAAAGGTGAATCCTTTTACTTACACTATTATGGCAACAGTCAGCAAGCTTCAGCTTTATTATTTCTACATGAAAATAAAAAGTACGAAATAGAGGTTATCGACACCTGGAATATGACTATTGAAAAGCTTGAGGGATATTTCAGTGGTAAAACTCAAATTACATTACCCGAAAAACCTTATATAGCTGTTAGAGCAATTGCAATTCGCTAAGGCAAATATAAAATTATAAAATAGAGATAAAAGTTAGGAAATAAAATTAAAAGAACCCGGCAGATTCACAAAATCTGTAAAGAGCATTATTAAAGAAAATGTAGGAATTCCTAAGATGGGAATTGTATTTATTAGAAAATAAAATTTCGCTTAAAAATTATGAATAAAATATCACTAATCATCCTGGCCTCTGTATTGATTTTTACATGCTGCAATACAAAAACTGAGTCGGAAGCTAAACTTAATACCAAAGGACCCATTAAGCTACATCCAGAAAATCCACACTATTTCCAGTACAAAGGTAAATCACTTGTATTAATCACTTCTGCGGAGCATTATGGCGCTGTGCTTAACCTTGATTTTGATTACAAGCTTTACTTAAAAACGCTAGCCGAGGAAGGTATGAATTATACGCGGATTTTTACGGGTACCTATTTTGAGATTTCTGGAGAGAGCTTTTCAATTCAACATAACACCCTCGCTCCACAAAAAGGAAGAGTTATAACGCCATGGGTCATAAAGGATGATTTATCGGGCAAACCTATTTTTGATCTCAGTTCTTGGAATACTGCCTATTTTGAAAGGTTAAAGGATTTCATGCAGTTGGCAAGCACCTACGATATTATTGTTGAAGTGACCTTGTTTTCTTCTATTTATAACCAAGGACACTGGGAAATTTGCCCTCAGAATCCAACAAATAACATCAATTTAAATCAGAATATGGCCTATAAAAATGCTCAAGTATTAGATAACGGGGGACTTTTTCTCTTTCAAGCCAATTATGTCAAAAAGATGGTGAATGAATTGAATGAGTTTAACAATTTTTTCTTTGAGATACAAAACGAGCCCTGGCCCGATCGGCAGAAACCAGTGTATAATATTGTAAATAAGGAAGATCTCATACTAAATGATTGGGGGCTAAAAGCTGATTTTGCTGATGAGGCTTCTATGGCTTGGCAGGACAGTTTGGCTACTATCATCAATTCGGAAGAATCTAATCTTGAGAAAAAGCATTTAATTGCTCAAAATTACACAAACTACAAATCGCCTATCCCCTGGGTGAGTGATCATATTTCGATTATCAATTTTCATTATGCCTGGCCAGAAGCTGTGGAGTGGAATTACCAATTTGATAAAGTAATTGGGTTTGATGAATCTGGCTTTGCAGGATCCGACGATATGGTTTATCGAAGGCAAGCATGGAAATTTATGCTTAGTGGTGGAGGGCTTTTCAACAGTCTGGATTATTCCTTTTTTGTGGGAAGTGAAAATGGAATTGGTGAAAATAATGCCCCGGGTGGTGGAAGCAAAACGCTGCGTATGCAGTTGAAGACCTTGCATGATTTTTTGGACAGTTTCGAGCTCGAAAAACTTTACCCAAATTATAATTGTATTCAAAAATCACCTGGACTAATACCTTATGTATTATCTGATAACAACAAATCATTTGCTATTTATTTGAGAGCTGTAGGTACAAAAAATACAGTTCTTCATTTGAAAACTGATAATGGAAATTACAAAGTTCAAACAATCAACACCATTACAGGAATATTTAATAATCCGAAAATAATTATTGCTACAAATGGGATACTAAAAGTTGATGTAGCAATTCCCAATGGAGAACTTGCACTGAAAATCCATAAAGAGTAGTTTCAAGTGCATATTCGAAAGATGAATTTTAATCAATCTTTTCTTACTTTTAATTTGAACATCCGGTAGTCGTGATGATGTGCATAGATTGCAGCCCTGGATGCAGGATCATTTTTATCATTATAAAGACTTTCAACTTTGAACCAGAGATCAAATTCATGATCCTTGGGAGTATCATCAGCAATGGAAATAACAGTCGATATATGGGTTTTTGATGCCTGATTTAATCTCTCCGTATAATGTAAGCGATCTGCTTTTATGTATGGTTCATCGAGGTGATTGAGCAAATATGTTCTGTGGAATGTATTTGTATCATTGGACGCCATACCTTTCGCCAATCTGATATAAACAAGCGCTTCCTCCCCGATTTCCAATATGCCATTACCATTTCCTTTCCCTCCGGAAATACTATGAGTCTGTATTTCATTTGGCCCCTGTCTGTAGATGGAGACATCGCTCACTGTCCGACCATCAAGAATAATAATATCATCTTCATTAATGTAGGGCGCTTCGGAGGTAGTAAAGAACAATGCGTTCTGCGAATCTGCCACTATTCCGTTTATTGTCACTTCAAAAGTCAATGTACCCACGAAGCTGGAATCGCTATGTTGACTAAAACTGAAATCAAATTGATTGCTTAAATCAACTGCACTCTGGGGCTTGACATTTGTAATTTTTATGATGTCTTTTTTAAAATCAATATATGGGTGAGGTGAAGAAATTTTTATTTCAATATTCTCTGCCTTGCTAACCCCTACATTTACCAATTTGAAATCCAAACTATAAGATTTTCCTGCCTCAAAATAGTAGTATTCTTTGTTATGCTTTTGCACAATTCTCAGCTTGGCTTCACTTCCTGGACCAGGGCCATTAATGCCTACAATATGCCCTCCTCCTTCAAGCTCAAAATTCAATTTTCCACCAGCAGTTGCTTTTACATTTTGCGACTTTATTTCATCATTTGAAAGATTATAGCTATTCAGCTGATAAGATTCCAAAGGAGCATAAATATTGCTTGTCGATATCGAAACCGTTTCATCTTGAATGATTGGTCCATCGGGGATGTAGGTGCGTGATAGCACTTTCATATGGCCGGAAGAGACATTTTCCAGAAGTGTTAACGCTGGTACTGACTTCTGGGTATTTACACTATATCCCCAAACTTGAAATGAGGGATATCCCGGACAAAGGTGATCCCAGTTATCTGGAATAGAATGAGGTTTTTTGAATTCCCGCATATGAAAATCCAATTGCTTTTCAGTATCTGCTGTCCAGTGGTCAGGATAATCGGCCATGTGAAACTCAAAAGATGTTAAATCAGCAGCATCAAATATTCGTTTCACTTCCCAATCATTGTACTTCAGCCAATCTCCATCAGTCATGGTCAGTCGTGCCGGCAAACCTTTTAGAGACCTATGCATTTCCAAAACGGGAAAGACTACCTGTTTTTCCTTCGGACCATAATATGGAATGTTATCTGCCGGATCAAAAGCGCTTACCGAACTCACCAAATCTTTATTTTGCCCCGCAATGTAATAAGAGGTGAGTCCCCCCATGCTCAAACCTGTAACTGCACGATGATCTCTATCAGCAATTGTGCGAAAGTTACTGTCCACATGCTTTACAAGGTTGCGATAATATATCCTATAATCCCATCCCCAGAAACCATCTTTTCCCATATCGTGGGCACGGATAAAATCGTAAGGTTTACAATTGCCATATTTAATTCCCTCCCTAAATTTTTTTCCTTCATTTAGGTTCGGCTCGTATCCATCCCACGTCACTATGATTACCTCATGGTTTTTGACATAATTTTTCCACTCCATCACGAAGGTAGGTTCTTTTCTTCCGTTTTCTGGATAATATATATCGTCATCAAGATCATAGCCATCCCATTTATATCTTCCTCCATATCCATGAAAATAATATACCACCGGATAACGCTTTTCAGAATGTTCATCATAACCATCAGGTAAATAAATCCGATACCAACGATCTGTTTGAAAAGCGTCGCTATAAAATGACACATCTTGATAGACTTCAGGTTTACAAGAAATGAGAATGATAAACAAAAAGGAAAGTGGCATTAATTTCACAATAGTCTTCATCAATATAGATTAAAATTCACTGAATATTTTATAACCAAATAATATGCAAATGTCTCTATTTTACCCAAACGCCATTGAGCATCACTTTATCCACTTTATACATATCGCCAATATCTTCTAATGGATTACCATCAATCAAGATTAAGTCTGCAATTTTATTAGCTTCAATACTTCCGAGTCTTTCATCAATACCAAAAAACTTAGCATTGAGCGAGGTAGATGCTATGATTACATCCATGTTGCTTACCCCCGATTCATTTACCAATTCCATTTCACGCTGATAAGCCTGGCCAAAATCGGCAAATGGAACCCTACCGTGGGAACCCACAACAATATTTACTCCTTTGGCATGTGCTTTACCAACAAATTTCATCATGTTTTGAAACCCATTAAGTTTTACTGGATCATCAGCTGAATTCTCCATGTTTTTCTCAAAGATTGCAAAAGTGGGACAAATAAAAGTTTCGTGAACAGCAAGAAAATTTATGAGTGAATCTACTGATGGACTTTCAATATTAATTTCATTCCATGTTTCGTATCTGCCATTTCTTCGATATTCATTATCTGCGAGTACATGCTGCCTGTATTCTTCAGCTTGCAACCGGGGAATCAATGCAATTCCCAATGAAGTAATATGTTCTATTCCATCCAGCCCTGCAAGAATAGCTTCCCGAGCATCGGTGATCTCCAGATGTGCGGTAACAGGAACACCCCTTGCATGAGCTGTTTTACATACTTCTTCTATTAATCCCAGTGATAATCTGAAATAAACTTTAATGGCTGAAACTCCTTCATCGATTTGCCGATTAACAGCTGTTCGGACTTCCTTGGCATCTCGCACCATATAAGAATCCATAGGCCAGGTAGATGGTGGTGAATCCATGTGTGGACCTGTCAAAAAGAATCTTGGAAGATGCTCATCTACCCGATATACAGTATCATATCTTTCGATCCAAGCACCAGGATCTCTAAGAGATGTTACCCCGTTTTGTAAAAATTTTCCTGGTAGTGTATATGCACCATCTAAATGAAAATGAGGATCTATTAATCCGGGCATCAGTGTCTTTCCTTTTGCTTCCAATACTCTTGCCCCCTGCGGTACTTCTATTTCATCACCTTTCCCAACTGCTTGGATCAAACTGTTTTTTATAATTACTGTTCCATTATTAATAACCCCGCCTTTACCATCCAATATTCTTGAGCCAATGATCGCTATCCATTGATCGCCAACTTCCAAGCTATCGTCATTTACTGCAGTCAGCCCTTTAAAGTCTATCTTGCCAATTTTTTCCTCACTGACAACTTCCTTTTTTTGAATACAACTCCAGCTACCCAACATCATTATTATAAAAAAGAAATGCGTGTAGTATTTACTTAAGTTCAAATTCATGATTTCGGTGATTTTCAAATAATGTTATGTAAAATATTTTTGTATTGTTTTTAATAAATCAAGCCTTCGTCTGCATGGCTTGAACCTGATTTTAATAACAAAAACTTAAATTTTGAGGATTTGTGGATTTTATTCAGTTTCTGCTTTAAGAATTCTCAATGCATTTTTTCGGTAAACTTTCTCCAATATTTCATTATTCAATCCGAAGCCATTAAATGACCAAAGATAATTTGATAAATCATGATCATAAAAATGTTCGTCATTTGTTTCGAGTAAGCGAAAAGTTACACGATACATAGTTTTTTGATAACCCATATCTGTGCCATATAATAATCTGTCTTGATATTTTTCATAAAATTGAGCCATAAATTTGGGAATCGCCGCAGTCAATGCAAATCTCGCTGAGATGTCGGCATATAAATTTGGAAACTGGTCAAAGAGGCTTCCTAATGAATTTAGGTCATGTGACTGATTGGCAAAATGGCATGCAATGAAAGTTGTGTTAGGATGTTTTTTTACCATATTTCCAAGAATTTTCAGCATACCTGGATTATCAATAATTCCTGGCTGATCGTCTAAACGCCAATTCAAAGCATTCATCATTCCGTCATTGGTAGAGTCCATTGGTTGGTACATCCAGATAGGCTCGGCTACATGTATATTTACCGGCATGTTCAGTTCACCACATTTTTCCCAGAGAGGATCCATTCTTGGGTCATCAGGATGCATGCCAAAGGCTTTTGGTTTGGAGTAAAATAATCCCTTCCCTTTGTCACCTAACTCTCCAATTCCTGTTGCACCTACTTTGTGACATCGTTCGAGCTCTGCTATTGCAGCAGGACCAAATCCGGGTTCATCATATCCTGTGTAATCAAAACCACACCAAACCTCAAATCGACTCGGATACTTGCTGACATAGGCGTGATAAATAGAATCAAACTTTGCACCAGTAGCATAAGATAGAATAATTGTCTTTTCAATGCCGACTTCATCCATAATCGTTACCCATTTGTCTAATAATTCCGGAGTATTTACATATGGATGAGAGTGCATGTCAATGATAGGAAATTTGGCCCTATTCACTTCAGTTTTCGGAATATTAAAAATAGTTTGTGGACGATAGTTTTTAAGCAAAAGATTATTTATGTCCTTTTCTTTTTGTTTAACTAATGATTCCTCACCTTTTTTCTCGCAATTGGTAAGAAAACTCAAAGACAGAAGCATTAAAGCAAATACTCCAATTTTCATGATAAAATTTCCATTTATAAAAACTATTATAAAATACACTTAAAGTTACTCACTATAATTTATTGATTTTTAATATCAACCATTGCCCTTAAACAAACCAAATATCTTAAGTGCATTCTTATTATAAATTTTCTCCAATACTTCGTCGGGAAGATGAACGCCATAGATCATCCAACGACCCTGAAGATGATGGCCACCTGCCGGATCTATGTATTCGTCGTCCGTTTCAAGAAAACGGTAATAGATACGATATGATTCAGCATTTGGCTCAGTGTCTGTTCCAAACAACACACGATCCTGGTATTTAATAAAAAATTTACGCGCTGTATATGGCTGCCTTCCCAACTCACTGATACGCGCATCAATATCCACATAGAAATTTGGATATACATCCAGCCAACTTGCCACTGTATGTAACTCTTCAGGGAGATTACCAAGATGTGCACCTATGAAAATAGTATTTGGATGCCTTGCAATTACCCTGTTGCGCTGTGCAAGAATTTCTTCTTTTGAGGGGAATTCATCTCCATAAAACGACCAATTTGGGTGTGCCCCCAGTTCATCATATCTCTCATTGTTTTTGTCAAGTGGTGTAAAAAATGCTTTGGGGTCAGAGACATGGATCTCTACTGGAATTCCAAGTTCGCCACATTTAGCCCAAATCGGATCAATGCGTGGATCATCAACAGCTATAATTTTTCCGCTTTTATCTTTTGCTGTCAATCCCAATACTTTTGAAATTTTAACCCCTCTTGCACCCATCTTCACTGCTTTTTCAAGTTTGGCGGCTTCCTTTTCTCCATAATTTGGTTCGTCAATTTTGCTAAAATCGGGCCGGAAAAAGACAATAAATCTATCTTTCGCTACTGACTGTGATTTCTTCAAATGCTTTATGTAAAAATCATCTTTGGAATTACCATCAAGACTGATACATTTCCACACTCCAGCTTTATCCATCTCTTCAAGATATTTCTCAGTATTTTCAAGATGACCGAGATGATTATGAATATCTATTACCGGATACTTAGGTTTAAGCACAATTGTTTCTTGAACCACCATTTGACTTTTTGGTCTCCATTCCAGAAGTTTTAATTCTCCTGATTGTGCATTGACGTACGTAGGCATATAGATAAAAAGCCCAGAGATTAATATTTTAAACAATTTTAACATGTTGATTTATTTATGTGATTTTGAATTGGGTTTATTCTTAAATAGCTTGTCTGAAAAAATGATATAAAAATCAACATCTCATTCAAGTAATAGATTAAATAAAAAGATAGTTTACTGGATAATCAGCATTATGAAACTTTATTTTTTTCGTTACATTGCTAAAAACACAAAGCATTCTTATATTTTCTTTTTCAAGTAAATATAGCAAACTTTTAAATCTTTTTTATACATCATTTTATACCATAATTTTTTAGTTTTACTTTTCATAAAAAAATACACTTTTTACGTCACAAATTATAATGAAAAATAAAGTTAGCGTTGGAATTATAGGTCTTGGATTTATGGGTTCCACGCATTACAGAATATATCAGAACAATTCATTGGCAGATGTGGTAGCGGTTGCAGATGTAGATGAAGCTAAAATTAGGGGTGATTGGAGTAAAATAGTTGCCAACATAGGTGAGGCTGATAATAATATCCTTGTAGATATGAGTCAAATGCAAACCTACACTGATGCGATGGAATTAATAGACAATCCTGACATAGATCTTGTTGATATTTGTTTGCCAACTTATTTACATTCTACCTATATAAAAGCAGCTCTAAGAGCCGAAAAGCATGTAATTTGCGAAAAACCCATAGCCCTAAACACGAATGAAGCACGTGAAATTCTAAAGGCAGCCAATAACAGCGATAAGTATTTAACTATTGGAATGTGTATTAGATATTGGCCAGAATACCAGCATGCCTATCAGATAGTTAAATCAGGTAAACTTGGTAAAATAAAGAGTGCCACATTCAAACGTGTATCGCCAAGTATTGCCGGCAATAGCTGGGAAGACTGGTTCATGAAAGAAAAATTAAGCGGCGGCGCATTATTGGATTTACATCTGCACGACACAGATGCGATTCTCTATTTTTTAGGTAGGCCAAAAAGAGTAACTTCTTTTGGACTGAAGGGCTTTAGATCAGACACTGGAATTGACCATGTAATCACCAATTATGAATATGACGATGGTAAATTGGTAAATAGTGAAGGAAGCTGGGCTGCGGCTGGTTCTACTCCTTTTGAAATGAGTTTCCAAATAGTTTGTGAAAATGGGACAATTCGACTTTCAGAAACAGGCTACAAAATTATTCATGAAGATGGTACAATAGAGACACCAACACCTGCAAAGGAAGGTCTACCAACAGGATGGCATGTTGAGATTGACTATCTTCTCAATTGTATATTGGAAAATAAAAAGCCTGAAGATTATTTGACCATTAAAGCTATGGTTGATTCACTTTCCATAATTGAGGCGGAAAATGAATCAATAAAAAGTCGTAAAACTATTGACATAAACTATGGAATTTAATCAACATTACAGATTCCACGAACATGCTTACCATCAACATGGAATAACCTCAAACAATATTTAGTATTCACAAAAGACAATTATCATGTATTATAAAGCGATTAACTACTGGGTTTTAGGAGGATTTGAAGGAGCCAAAGAGCCAAAACAAGCTATTGACGATGCCATAGAAATGAAATTGGATGGAATAGAATTAACTTTTGGAGAATCTATCAAGGAGGATATTACTCCAAAAGAATGTGATGAAATTAAGGCATATGCTCAAGAAAAAGGGATTGGACTAAAAACCATGGCCAGTGGGTTTTATTGGGGGTGTTCATTGGCATCTCCTGATAAGGAGGAAAGAAATAGAGCTATTACATTTTCCAAAAAATATATCTCAGCAGCATCTAATCTGGGAGCAGAGACTATTCTTCTAATTCCCGGTGCGGTGGATGTGGCATGGGACGAAACCAGACCGGTAGTTCCATACCAAGAGGTTTGGGACAATTCAACTGAATCTTTAAAAGAGTTAGTGCCATTAGCAATAAAAGCCAATATTAATATAGGTATTGAAAATGTATGGAATAAATTTCTTCTCTCTCCAATGGAAATGAAAGTATTTATCGAGCAATTTGATTCATCAAATATCGGATGTTACCTCGACCTTGGCAACACATTGGCTAATGGTTATCCTGAACATTGGATCACACTTTTAAAGGAGCATATTAAAGCTGTTCATGTCAAAAACTTTGAGCGAACAGACTGTGGTGGTGTATTACATGGATTTGGTGACAGTTTGATGGAAGGCGATTTAAATTATGAAAAAGTAGAATTGGCACTAAAGTCAATAAACTACCAGGGCCCTATCACTATTGAAATGATCCCATTTAGTCGTTTGCCAGACTTGGTTCTACCTGATATGGAGTTGGCGCATAAAGTTGCAAAGGAATTGTTAGTGCTATTTCCATAAATTGTAAAATTGATAAATGATCAATTAGTTTACATCTGCAATATCTACACCTCAATTTTTTAAAGTAATCTAAATCTTTCTGGTAAATTACCAATGGATTCTAACACTGCTATTTAATACAATTTTTGCAAGAATTAAATTACGAAACCTTAATGGCACAATAACTTTTTAACAGAGGTGTCACTTTTAGTACAATTTTTTTATGTAAAAACTGGTGTCATGAAAAATATCTCTTTTATAACCTTAATTTTTCTTATTGGCTTAAGTATGAATATAAAAGCCAGCAATCCTGATAATATAATAGGAGTATGGAAATCATCTTCAGACCAGCTAATGATCAAGATCGATAAAATTGGAGATCAATTTCAAGGCAGAATTGTTTGGTATAAACCTTCAGGGGAAATAAATTCTATACTAGATGAAAAAAATCCAGAGGTGCGATTACGAAAAATACCCTTGAAAGGAAATAAAATTATTCAAGAACTTTCATTTAATCCAGCAAAATCTACATGGGAAGGTGGCACATTTTATAATCATAAAGATGGTAAGAAATATTCGTGCCTTATTTCATTGCAAAATAGTGGTGAAATCAAAATTATAAAATACATACAAAATAATGAGCCTGCAATTTCGGAAACCTGGACACGCCAGTAATTGATATTGCTTTGAGAACTCTTCAGCCATTAATACATTCACAATCCATAGATTAACTGGTATTAAAAATTAATACATACTCTAAATCTGCGATATTGATATTTTCTGGGGAACTCCGATGATAAACAAATAGATGCTACCAAATTGCAATTCATTTTTACCAAATTTAGATATCGTAACATCCGTAAAATTGTATCTGTGGGAAATTGGCAATATTCATTAACAAATTAATACTCTAATTATTTGGCTGTCCAACCTGAATCTCTAGCACATAAATAACGTTAATATCTCTATACAGCAGAGGCAGTTAATTAGGTGAAAAATTGACATATTATGAATAACGTTCTTGTCCAATACATGAAAAATCGATTTAATTCCAATCATGCATTACCAAAAAAAAACAGCACAATAGTTGGGCCTGTTGTTACAATATCAAGAGAATATGGCTGCGATACAATAACGTTAGCAGAGACGTTGTGCTCCTCCCTTAATAATATTGAATCAGAAAATTATTCAAATGCCCATTGGCATTGGATAGGAAAACAAATTCTTGAAAAGTCAGCAAAAGAGCTAAAACTAAGGCCGAAATTAATTAAGGAAGTTGTAAAAAAAGAGGAAAATGGCATTGTCGATGACATAGTAAATTCTATTTCTCACAAACAATATCCTGGAGATTATAAAATAAAAAAGACAATAGGAAAAGTGATCAGATCTTTTGCCGTGCATGGCCATGTAATTATCGTTGGTCGTGGTGGTGTATCAATAACAAGAGATATTCCTTCGTCATTACATATAAAACTTCAAGCACCAATAGAATGGAGGGTAAATAATATCAGCAAAAATCAAATGATCTCGCTCTCAGAATCAAGAAAAAAAATACAAAAAATTGATGCTGAACGGAGGGTGATAAGAGAATTTTTTGAAGGCAATAAAATTGATGATAGCATTTATGATGTAATTTTCAATTATATGACTCTGGAAAAAGAAGACATTGTCGTTTCAATATTAAAACTACTGGAATCAAGAGATCTCATTTAAAAAATCATTTTTCAACAATTTTCTCAATCAAAGAGGTGGAATATTGTCAATTAAATATTCTTTTATTACATAATTAGTATTTCTGCTTCATGACTTAAAAAAGAGTATTATTTAGAGATAATAAAATTGTTGTCGATAAAATCAAGAAGCCTGTCGAAAACAATTGGTCCTTGATAGAATTTAGACATTTCTCCTTGATGTGGCTGAATATCAAAAATATTTATTGGAGTAAAATAATCTTACTCTATAGCTACTATTCTTACAGTCAAACACCTTTCATGACCGGATACTTTTCCTCTCTCATTTATATGAATGGATGTTGACGTGTAAATTTGGCCCGTCAAAACTATAAAAATTATAAAAAATGCAAATCGCAACAAAAGGTAAGTTCAAATTAATTAACATCATCGCATTTGTACTTCTATTCTCTGGAGTTTCAGAATCGTTTTCTCAGGTATCCAATGCTTATAAAATCCAATCGCTTTTTTTGTATAATTTCACAAAACATGTAAAATGGGCAGATACAGGTGATACATTTACTGTAGGAATTTATGGAAATTCTAATGCTTTTGCGGAGATTAAAAAGAATCTTAAAGACAAACAAGTTTGGGGGAAGAAAATACAAATAATCGAAATTTCTTCACCTGCCGAATTGAGCAAATGTCATATAGCATACATGCCAAAATCAAACAAAAATAAGATAATTGATATAATGGAGGCCTCTGATTTATCCAATACATTATTGGTAACTGAAGATGATCTTATGAAAAATGGTGCTGCCATTAGTTTTGTATATAAAGAATCAAAAATGAAATTTAAAATTAGCAAAACTAAAATAGAACAAGTTGGGCTGAAGGTAAGTAGCTCACTTATTTCAATTGGGATTGCTGTTTAAAGATATTTTTTCAACTATTTTAAAAGTCCTGCTGGTATCGGCAGGACTTTTTTTTGATAATTCCATCGCTTTTGCTGCAAGAAATGATTTGAGGATTATTTCATTGAATAAAGATCCTCCTTTTCACCAATTTCAATTTTCAAAATATTCGAAACCACCATTTCAATTAATATTTGTGACGCACGAAATCGTGAAAGTCCCGATGATTCAACAAATTTCGAAATTGATACTTTACCATGTTTTTCAATTTGTTTAAACAACAAATATTCCTCTTCACCCAAATGCAAAGTTGAAGACTTTTTGGAATTTATTCTTTTTGATATTTCAGTAAATTCTCTGCTGGCCTGTAAGCTTTTATCATTTAAGCGAACATATGCTTTACCTCTTTTATTCAGATCAAAAAGGTAATAGATCAGCTTTCTTTTAACCTTGAATACTTTATAATGAAGGACACTTCGCTTTCTGCTAATTGGGATAATATTGAATTGATATCTGATCTCTGGTTTTATGTG
The DNA here is from genome assembly GCA_964423255.1 of uncultured Roseivirgaceae bacterium. Taxonomy (GTDB): domain Bacteria; phylum Bacteroidota; class Bacteroidia; order Cytophagales; family Cyclobacteriaceae; genus JAAUQL01. Next base: position 31,052 of record CAYREN010000006.1, read on the forward strand.
AGATTTGATGGCATTTTCAATAACGTACTTATCGTCTTCTGGAAACTTCAACCCTGAAATTTTACCGTCATCATCGACTCCAACAAATAAATGGCCGCCATCACTATTTGCGAATGCTACCATTTCTCTAACAATTTTTTCTGGATAATTGGCTTTTAATTTAAACTCCAATAACTGACCCTCACCTTGTTCTACTAAAGCTTGGAGTTCATTCAATCTCATACTCTAAATTACAAAAAAAACGATCGACAACCTTTATCGAAGATGTAAGAAATTTAATTATATCTTCAAATTCCAGAGAGATATTCTTCATCTGATTCTCCTGATTTAGGTGCTGTAAACATGCTATTTAGCAAATCTTTAAAGGATAATCCAGTATTAATGTGCTTCTTACTTATCATACTAAATTCTGCTAATCCATGAAGAGCAAATTCCATAAAAAACAGTTTTTCATTTTTAGATATTTTTTTTACATAAGAATTTACTAAATCTCCCAAACCAGGAATTTTAAATAATAACTGCTCATATATCTTATTTGAATGGTCGTTTAGTAAATCCATTTCATTCCCTTCACCAAACCATTCAATAATTTTTTTATAGGGATTATCTATTTTCTGTTTCCTAACCTTGTCCGGATCTGGGAAATAAGTAATAAATTGAGCTCTAATGGCTTTTCCTAATAAATCATTTGCCACTATGCCAGAGCCTTCCTGCTCTCCTTCATATACCAATTCAACTTTTCCGGTAATTGCTGGAATAATCCCATTAAAATCTGAAATCCTGATATGCGTATTTTGCTCATGATTGATGAGCACTCTACGTTCTGCTGCGCTTTTAAGATTCTCAAAAGCAGATATAGTCAAGCGAGCGGATACGCCACTTTTTTCATCAATAAATTCACTACTTCTGGCCTGAATAGCAATTTCTTCAATTAAATTCCTAACGGACTCATTGATCTCCACCATGGACTCTTGGCTGTCTTTTTTTCTGGCCTCTTGCTCAGTAATTTTTTTTCCAATCTCAATAGATTTTGGATAATGAGTAATTATCTGGCTATCTATCCTATCTTTTAAAGGAGTGACAATGCTGCCTCTATTTGTATAATCTTCTGGGTTTGCAGTAAAAACAAACTGAATATCCAGTGGAAGTCTCAATTTAAACCCCCTGATTTGTATATCTCCTTCCTGGAGAATATTGAACAATGCCACCTGAATCCTTGCTTGCAGATCTGGGAGTTCGTTTATTACAAAAATTCCCCTGTGTGATCTTGGAATCAATCCATAATGAATCACGCGTTCATCTGAATAATTTAATTTTTGTGAAGCCGCTTTAATTGGATCTACATCTCCGATGAGGTCGGCAACCGATACATCGGGAGTTGCTAATTTCTCAGCATATCGATCTGTCTTATGAACCCAACTAATTGGTGTTTGATTCTCGTATTTCTCTAACATATTAATCCCGAATACCGATATCGGTTTCAGTGGATCGTCATTAAGTTCTGAACCATCAATTACAGGAATATACTCATCTAACAAATTTACCATCAACCTAGCAATTTTGGTTTTTGCTTGACCTCTTAACCCTAAAAGGTTGATGTTGTGCATTGATAATATGGCTCTTTCAAGATCTGGAATTACTGTTTCATCATATCCCCAAATACCTTCAAAAGGGCTTTCATTATTACGGAGTTTAGTAATCAGATTATTGCGCAGCTCTTGCTTTATTGAAATTGATTGATATCCAGTATCCTTCAATTCTCCTAGTGTATTAATTTTTTTGAGATCATTGTGCTGAATATCTTTAAAATTCATTCTTTATATAATTAAGCTAAATACTTTTTTTCCTATTTCGTCGGTAATCTTCAAACACCAGATTACCCAATCCCTCCAGGCTACTATAATATGCATTCCCATTATTCACCTTGGTAAAATCTTTTACAAATTCCTTTAAATATGGATCAGTTGCTATCATAAACGTGGTTATCGGAATTTTCGCCTTCCGACAAGTAGCTGCAAGATTCAATGTTTTATTAATTATTTTTCTATCCAACCCAAAGCTATTTTTATAATACTTAATCCCCATTTTCATGCAGGTAGGTTTCCCATCTGTTATCATAAAAATTTGCTTATTAGGATTTTTTTTACGATTCAAAAGATCTATTGCCAATTCTAAACCTGCAATAGTATTTGTATGGTAAGGCCCCACTTCAAGATATGGCAGATCTTTAACTTTAATTTGCCAGGCGTCATTTCCAAAAACGATAATATCCAGCGTGTCTTTTTTATAGTTTCTTGTAATTAATTCCGACAAAGCCATGGCGACTTTTTTTGCTGGAGTAATTCGGTCCTCTCCATATAATATCATTGAATGAGATATATCGATCATTAATACCGTAGAGGTCTGGGCTTTATGCTCACTCTCTACTATTTCAAGATCAGCTTCTGTTAACTGAAAATTATCCAGTCCATGATTTATTTGAGCATTCTTTATAGACTCCGTCAGTGAAATTTGATCCAGGTTGTCGCCAAACTGATATGCCCTTTTATCAGCGCTTCGCTCATCACCCCTACCCTGATGATTTGTGCTATGATTACCTTTTTTTGTCTTTTTTAATTTGCCAAATATTTCTTCTAATGCACTTTTTCTTAATTCTTGTTCGCTTTTAGAAGTAATTGAGAATGTACCTTTTCCCTGATCTTCTTTAATGTAACCTTTATCTTTTAAGTCTTGAACAAAATTGCCAATACCATATTTATCATTTGTAAGACCATACTGACTATCAAGATTGGTTAGCCAGCTCAATGCTTCTGCCACATTTCCGGATGTCATAACTATTAATTGCTTGAAAATATCATGCAAATGATCAAACCCACCTTGTTTAGCTTTCTTTAATGGAATAAATTCAGAAAACTTAAATCCTATCATAAAATAATTGGTTTCTACAAATTGAAATTATAAATAATCTGTCGCAATAAAGAGACAATGCACATGTTAGTAACAGATAACCAAGGGTTAATTGTTTTGATATTAGTATTTATTTGTTACCGATGTAATTTTTTTTTTAGTAATAATAAGTATTGTTGGTTACAGAAATTTAATTTTACAGATATATAATTGCATTTAAAACAGATA
>CAYREN010000007.1:0-33332 GCA_964423255.1 uncultured Roseivirgaceae bacterium
AGTGGTGCCTCCATAACCGGTGCATGTTGGACTATTGATGGAGGTTGGACAGCCCAGTAGGTAGTATTCTGGAGTCTGGATATTAAGTCACAAAATATGTATTTGTTGAATGTTAAAATACAGGAAGAATAAATATAAATTATCGCGGATGTTATTTCACAATCTCTTACCGTGTTAATATTATGAAATTTAATTTATCAGAATTACCAACAAGTTACGAAGGAATAAAAGAAGATAATTCCTGGCAGGAGTTTGTAAATAAAATATGGAATGGAAATCAAATCCCTTTTGATGAACAATTAGAAGTTTATAGCAAAATATTCAAGAAAAGAAAAATTGAAGATGGTCCCCCAAAAGTATGGCTACCAGGGGAATATGAAAAATCAGATTCTAACATCGCAAATTTTATGAAATCTTCTGGAATTGACAATTATAAAGAATTGTACAAGTGGTCAGTTGGTAGCCAAACGAAATTCTGGAAGGCTGTCATAAAAAAGATTGGATTCAATTTTTCAAAGGAGCCTGAACAGATTATTGATCTTTCAAGTGGTAAAAATAATCCAGTCTGGTTTCCGGGGGCAGAATTAAATTGTGTTGATAATTGCTTTACTTCCAACGTTGATAAAGTGGCGGTCATTTATGGCAAAGAAAATTCTTCATTACTTACAAAAATAACATACGGTGAATTAGAGCGGTTAGTTAATAGAGTTTCGAATGGCCTTATTGAGCAAGGTTTTATTGAAGGAGACCGAATTGCAATATATATGCCGATGACTCACCTTTGCATCGCTGCATATCTTGGTATAATTAAAGCAGGATGCCAGGTAGTTTCGATTGCTGATAGCTTTTCTACTACCGAAATTAGAAATCGTATGGAAATATCAAATGCCAAAGCGATCATTACCGAATATGAATATAGTAAATCTGGTAAAACGTTTAAACTGTACGAAAATGTAAAAGCTGCTGAAATAGGAATTGCCATAGTTATTGGACCTGAAAACGAAGAAAATATCGATGATTTCCAATTACGGGCCGATGATTTGCATTGGCATGAATTCTTGTCTGCCAATGAATCATTCGAATCAATAGTTTGTGAGCCGTATTCTATTACAAATATTCTCTTTTCATCCGGAACTACAGGTACGCCAAAGGCAATACCATGGAATCATTTAACACCTTTAAAATGTGCTACGGATGGATACTTTTACCAAGACATACACAAGAGTGACGTTGTAGCGTGGCCAACAAATATTGGGTGGATGATGGGGCCATGGTTGATTTATGCTTCGCTAATCAATAAGGCAACCATAGCCCTATACGAAGGTAATCCGGTAGAGAATGGATATATAAGTTTTGTGACAAATGCAAAAGTGAGCATTCTGGGACTTATACCTTCTCTTGTGAAGGCATGGCGCAATACCGAACTTATACAACAAGGTGAATGGAAAAATATTCGAGTTTTTAGTTCAACGGGCGAACCTTCAAATATCGAAGATTACTTCTGGTTAATGAGTAGAGCTAATTTCAATGCGCCGGTGATTGAGTATATTGGAGGAACAGAAATTGGTGGAGGTTACCTAACCGGTACTGTGGTCCATCCTGCCTCACCTTCAATGTTCACATCACCTGTTCTTGGTCTTGATTTAATTTTATTAAATGAAAAAGGAATAGAGGCTCGGCAAGGTGAGAATGGAGAAATTTTTATATCTCCCCCTTCAATCGGCCTGTCAGAAGAGATTTTAAACCAAAATCATTTTGAGGTATATCATAAAAATAGTCCTGCTGATTTGCATGGAAACCTTTTACGCAGACATGGTGATCTAATTAGGGTTCATCATGGTGGATTTTTTCAAGCTCAAGGAAGGACAGATGACACCATGAACCTTGGTGGGATAAAAGTTAGCTCAGTAGAATTAGAAAATGTTATTGTTTCACATGAGTCAGTAGTTGAATGCGCCTCTGTTTCTATTCAAAAAATAGGTGATTCTCTTGAGAAATTGATAGTCTTCGCTGTTGTAAATAAAACAATTCCAAAAGAAAATTTACTGTTTGATTTAAAAACAATGATATCGAAAAGATTAAATCCTTTGTTTAAAATTAATAGATTAATTATAACCAAAAAACTTCCCAGAACTGCATCTAATAAATTGATGCGGAAAAAACTTAGAAGTCAGTACATGGAAGGGAAATTTTAATATTGCCTAACGCCAATTATCATTAACCTAAAATCATAAGTATATGGATAAATTCTCTTTAACAACACTGGATTGGCTTATAATAGTTGGGTATGGGATCGGAATGCTTTTAGTTGGTTTTTATTTCTCCCGACAAAATAAAAGCTCTGATGACTATATGTTGGGGGGAAGAAATATGCAATCCTGGAAAGTTGGGCTTTCTCTGTTTGCCACCATGTTTAGTGCTGTTTCTTATTTGTCATTACCTGGCGAAATGATTAGATATGGTCCGATGATGTGGGCGCAGATTTTTTCCTTACCCCTTATATATTTTGTTGTGGCATACTTTTTTATTCCATACATAATGAAGCTTAAAATTACAAGTGCATATGAGTTACTGGAAACTAAGTTAGACATTCGTAATAGAATAGTTGCGGCAATATACTTTTTAATAATGCGCCTGGTTTGGATGGCTGTGATCATTTATATGGTATCAGAAAAAGTTATTGTTCCTATAATGGGTTGGCCTGAAGATACAGCTTTATTGGTGAGCATTATAATGGGAATTGTAACTGTTATCTATACCTCTTTTGGAGGATTACGAAGCGTTGTGTTGACTGACGTGGTGCAAACGTTTATTTTATTTGGCGGAACAATTCTTGCCATCATTTTGATAATTAATCAACTTGGAGATGTTTCTGCAATCATTCCAACCAAATGGCCCGATCAATGGTCGGGATGGGTATTCTTTGATACGCAGGCAAGGGTAAGTTTTTTGACTGTTAATATTGCAACATTTGGATGGTACGTTTGTACCGCAGGGTCTGATCAAATGGCGATCCAACGTTATCTGGCTACAAAGGATATTAAATCTGCCAGAAGAATGTATTTAAGCTCTATTCTGTCAAACATTGTAGTTTTTATATTGTTGGCGACTCTTGGTTTGGCTTTATATGCCTTTTTTAAAAAGAATCCTGAATTACTTTTAGAAGGAACTTCCTTAGTAAATGGAGCAGATCTTTTATTTCCAAGATATATTGTAATAGGATTGCCCTCTGGAATTTCCGGTCTTGTATTGGCAGGGTTACTTGCTGCTTCTATGTCAAGTCTTTCTTCTGGCATAAACTCTTCTGCCATGTCGATAATAAATGATTTTATTCTCAGGTTTAGAAAAAAAGTCGTTTCAGAATTGGATCAAATCAAATTGGCAAAAATAATTTCATTTGCCATAGGTGTTGTCATCGTGCTATTGAGCTTACTGATTGGTAATGTAAAAGGGAATTTGTTGGAGTTAACTTTCAAGACAATCAATGTTTTGGTAGCACCGCTATTTGTACCATTTTTTATGGCCATGTTTATACGCTGGTCAGCTCCAACTGCGACTTTTATTGGTACGATATCCAGTGGAATTGCAGCATTATTAATCAGTTTTTCGCAAGAATTATTTTCAATTAGTATTCCGTTTCTCTGGATTATTCCAGGATCTTTTATAATAGGCGTTGCCATAAGTTTGGTTTTGAGCAAGCTTCAATCTGGAGGCCATCCTTCGAGCAAAGATAATTGACAAAAACGTATTATAGATAACTAAAACTCAAAACCTTGTTACTCAGAAGATCTATACAGTTAAGCATGGCAAATATTTCCATATTGTAATCAACCAATAAGTGCCTCCCCGATTTGGAGCTTGGAGTCAACCGACTATCATTTTTTACTAAATGAAAATATTATTAACTAAAAAATAAATAAATTCAATTATTAAATTTTAAGTCCACTCCAAAAACACAGCTTTCAAGAAAACACGAAATTTCACAATTTGTATATAATTGACAATCTGACTATTGCAATTCTATATTCGTGCATTCTTGGCTATATTATATATTTTGGAACGGACTCAACTTTAAGATTCATAAACGGGATTGACTTGGCAAATCTGTAACTGCTATAATTGAATACTTATAGTTATTGCTGGAATAGCGGGAATTAATTTTATGTTGGAGAGCTCAGGAATGTACATCCTTTCAAATTCAGATTTGGGCTGCCAAGAGTAAGGAGAAAGATTTGGAGGTGAGCGTTTCCGAAGAATCTGCCACCTTCATTTTCATTTTAAAAATCATTATGACTTTATTAAATATAAATTTGACATATGGAAAAATCGAAAAATAAAATATTGGAACCACCATTAAAAAAGGGAAGGAAGGAAATGGTGAGAAACTCTTCAGACAATAAATACCTTCATAAAGATTTTCATATTTCACAAAATATGTTGATGGAATACATTCAAAAGAACTTTGGTGCAGAAGCACTCATCAACTATTTAGAACAATATACGATTGCATATCATGAGCCACTAATACATAAAATGAAACAAGGTAATATTGGAGCAATACTGAATTATTTTACTGAAATATATAAGAAAGAAGAATGGCCGGTTATGATTACATCCGATGAAAATCATATAACGATTGAGCAAGATGCATGCCCTGGTATTTCACATATTAAATCGGGAGGGGGAGAGCCTTGCCCTAACTATCGCCAAACATACCATACCGTGTATAAAACGCTTTGTAAGGGGACTCCTTTCAAATATACCTTAGAATACTTTGAGGATAAAACGGGTGCGTGTAAACAATCATTTTTAAAAAAAGGAGGGAAGCAATGATATCATGTACAGAATTCATCCCCGCATACAGCGAGGGTTTTAAGTTTATAGAATCTTTGGGAGGTAGAAAAGAGGTTGAAAGATTTTGGAGCGAGTTATCCGAATTGTATTTGACAGATACCCTAGCAAAATTGATGGATGACGAAGGATTGGGAGGGTGTTTCACTTATTGGGCTCATTCGCTAAATGAAGAAGCAGCAGATTTCACCATGGTGCTGGATGAAGATAAAAACGAATTTACAATTGATATGCATAAGTGCCCCTCAAAAGGAATGCTTTTAAAATTGAAGCATATGTCCTCTTACCATTCTTACTGCGACCATTGTGATGCTTTGTATAAGCCCATAGTTGAGAGGCGTGGTTTCAAATATGAGTCAAAGGTTGATTGCGACAATGCAAGTTGTAGTATTTTAATTAAAAAAGCTTAACAAAAATTTCAGAGACACAAATGAAAGATGGATTTTACCCAGCCTTAGGAACGCCGACTGAGGACAACGGAGAACTTATTGAAAGCAGCTATTATAAAGGAATAGAACTCATGATTGAAGCAGATGCCAAGGGGGTACTTTGTATGGGATCAATGGGCAAGATGGTAACAATTAAAAATAGCGAATACCATAAAATTGCAAAATACTGCGTCAAGGTAGTTTCTAAAAGGATACCTGTAATCGTTGGTGTTATGGATTGTTCTGTATCTAGAGTTTTAGAAAGGATTGAAGCACTGGGTAACATTAATATTGATGGAGTTGTAGCTACGACTCCTTATTATTACCAAGTAGGTAGTGACGGGATCATCAATTTTTTTAAGTTGTTGGCGAATAGTTCAAAGTACCCAGTATATATTTATGATTTACCATCCGTTACACAATCCCCTATTACAAGAGATATCCTTACATCGCTTATGGATATACCAAACATTAAAGGTATCAAAACAGCAAATTTGAACTTAATACTTGATTTATATCGTAATGGTTGGCAAGAAGATAATTTTTCAATTTTTTATAGTGGACTGGATTTATTCGATGTTGCGGTAAAATACGGAGTTGGAAAAATTTTGGATGGAATGTTCACTAGTACCCCATATAATACAAAAAAGATGAACGAATATATGGAGTTGGGCAATTTCAAGAAAGTATCAATACATCTAAACAAAATCATCAAGTTGAGGAATTTATTCTTAAAGGAAACTGTCTTCTCTGCCTATAGTTATGCAATGGAATTAAAGGGATGTCCGGGTAATTATCATAATGATTTTGACTTGCCGATCTCAAAAGAATTAAGAGATGAGGTGTATAACTACATGAAGGAAATAAGCGAAATATAACAAATTCAAATTACTTCCAGGCACATTGCTTGTATCATATTATTAACAGCAATGGATAAATAATTATAACCATGATTTTTAAAAAATGCTATTTATTTCATTTTAGTTTCTGTTGCTTAATATCATTGTCAGCACTTTTTACATTGATCTTTATCACTTTTGGATGTAAGGAAAGTAATAAACATAAAAAGATAAATAGCCTGGGGAAAGAAGTTGTTCTCAGGGTGGAACCTAGTCCAAACAACCCCAGAAATAGTGAAGGCGATTTTATTACACTAAAGGATGGACGTATTCTATTTGTTTATAGTCATTTTACAGGAGATAAGGGCCATGATGATACAAGTGCCCAATTAGCAAGTCGTTATTCGATCGATAAGGGAAAGACATGGTCACAGCAGGGTGAGGTAATAGTTGAGAACGAAGGGAAAATGAACGTAATGTCGGTCTCTCTTCTGAGGTTACAAAATAATGATATCGCGTTATTTTATTTAGTGAAGAACTCTCTAGCAGATTGTATCCCGTATATGCGTATATCAACAGATGAAGCCAAAACATGGAGCGATCCCATTCCATGTATAACTGACAGAAAGGAATATTTTGTTCTAAATAACAATCGAGTTGTTCAATTGAAAAACGGTCGGCTATTAATGCCTGTTTCCCTTCACATAAGTCCAGGTGGCATCTGGGGACCAAAATCAGGGAGGGGGACTATTTATAGTTATTTTTCTGATGATAGCGGTAGTACCTGGAAACCTAGCCTTGATGTACCCAACCCTGATAGTGTAGTATTACAAGAACCAGGTTTGATAGAATTGAAAAATGGAAATATTATGATGTTTATGCGCACATACTCAGGGGTACAATATTCATCCTTTTCAAAAGATCATGGAGAATCATGGAGTACTGTCGAGCCAAGCATCATTGAATCTCCAGCCTCTCCAGCTTCAATAGCAAGAATTCCATCTACGGGTGACTTGCTATTGGTATGGAATAATAATGGCAAGGATCAATTGCGAACTCCTTTAAATATAGCTATTTCAAAAGATGAAGGTAAAAGTTGGAGCCATATCAAAAAGATTGAAAAAAATCCCAATGGCTGGTATTGCTATACGGCCATTCATTTTACAGATAAAGAAGTCTTATTGGGACACGGTGCGGGATACCGTAATGAAGAAACAGGACGGTCAGCGTCTATTCTGCAAATCACAAAACTGGACTTGGATTGGATATATAAATAATCAAAAAAATGTCAAGAATCATCAAAACTGGAATAATATATCAAAACCCCACGCCCCATGTTAAAAGCATTCAGGCCTATTTTCCATCGGTAATAGTTGCCGACAATGGTGATATGTTGGCAACTGTCGTACTAGGTGAAGCTTTTGAAGCTGTCAATATGCACACTTATATTTTTCGCTCAACTGACTTGGGTGAAACTTGGGAAAATGAGGGTCTTCTTTATTCCAGCGCAAGCGACCGTTTATTATCAGATTATTCTCGTCTGACCAAACTTCCTAATGGGAATCTGATTGTGCTTATGCTTCGAGCAGATCGAACCGATCATTCGGACGAAGGCTTAACAAATTCTAAAACCCTGGGCTTTGTCCCTTCCGAATTTGTCACTTTTCACTCAAGTGACCACGGGCATTCCTGGAGCCCACATCGGTTAATTGATTCTGCGTTGGGAGATACTCTATTTGAGTTGTGTTCTCCGATAACTCCAATAAATGATGGTAGATGTTTTCTGCCAACATCAACTTGGCCTCATTGGAACGGATCAATTTCCACAGGTTATAAAATGGTTGCACTTGTTTCTCACGACAAGGGTAAGAATTGGCCCGAATATATTGATGTCATGATAGACCCAAAACAGGAAATATATTTCTGGGAATCTAAAATAATTGAGATAACAGAAAATCGGCTTCTATCTGTTGCATGGGCATATAACCGCATTAGCAATAAAGATCTGCCAAATCAGTTTGCACTTAGCGGAGATGGAGGCAAAAGTTGGTCAACACCAAAATCAACTGGACTTTTAGGACAAACACTAACCCCATTCCTGTTAGACGATGGACGCATTCTCAGTATTTACCGTCGCATCGATAAGCCGGGTCTTTGGGCCAACATATCCCGAATTGAAGATGAGCAATGGATCAATGAAAGCAGCGAGCCTCTTTGGGGACATAATATAGATGGTTTAACAGGAGACGGTAGCAATATGTCACATTCATTTAACGTCCTAAAATTCGGAGCTCCTTGTATTACCAGATTACCTGATGGTACAATATTCATAGCATTTTGGGGCGTTGAAAATTGCATATCCGTAATTAGATGGTATAAAATTGGAATAATTCATCATGCATAAGATTAATATCCACCTAAGATTTGTAGTTATATTCTCTTTAATTGTGATGGGGGTAATCTTTCTTTCACACAATGCATGGTCAAATAATGATACTGAGGTTAATGATCGACGCAAACGCTGCCTTGAAATTCTCCAGGAAGCTATGCTTTTTCATGAGAATTTTGGGGTAAATGCTCATGCTGCGGAAGCACTGATTTATAACGTTTATCCTGAAGGTGTGGAAGAACGATTCAGCATATTAGAAAATAAACCTGAAACCAATATCATCCTGTGGTCCCGAGTAATGGCAAGGTTAAACAAAAAAGATATGGTGAAATATCAAATCTATGTCAACCGGATTCGGGATAAACTTTTATATTCAGATTCTCTGAACTTGAAAATTCACGCTCTGGAAAGTTTGGGAAAACTTGGCTACAACGAAGCCCTTTCAGAGATTGTCCAACTTGCTGAGCAAGGAGAAAGCGGTACCAAAGCATTTGCCCGTTGGGTACTTGCCAACTCCGGCAATGCTGAAGATGAAACCAAGCTAGCTGAATTACTGAATTCAAAAGAACCGATCGAATACTTTTATGCAGCCTATGCTCTGCGTTTTATGGAGAATGTCAATTTCGATACTTATAATCGTCTCAAAGCTTGCGCTAACCGGTTGGCCAATAATGCCCCCTACAGAGTTTATGTGTTGAGTGCCTTATTTGTGCATTCGGATCCTGAACATAAAAGTAAAGCAAAGGCAGATTTATTGACATATATTCAGGGTATTAAGAGTGAGCGATATGAAGTTGGTCAGGCACTTGCAATAAGTGGCACAGCATCAGATAATCATACCCTTGAGCAACTTTTGGGTGATCCTGAAATGGATGTACGGGTAAGTGCAGCTAATGCTCTTCTTCGGATTGAGCGTCGCATACACCGGGGGATAGGCTGGCAAGACTGGGCACTAATCGTAATCTACGTCTTAGTTATGCTTGGTATTGGCTGGTACTACTCCAAGCAACAAAAGACCAGTGATGACTACTTGGTAGGCGGTCGGCAAATGAATTCTTTTTTTTCGGGTATATCCTTATTTGCCTCTTTTTTTAGTACCATTTCCTTTCTGGCCCTTGCTGGAGAAGTCATAAAACATGGACCGTTGACTGTCATTGTTATGATAGTTAGCTTTCCTTTTATTTATGTGATAACTGCCTATCTGTTCATACCATTTTTCATGAAGCTTCCCATAACCAGCGCATACCAAATACTTGAAAAACCACTTGGTCGTGGTGTACGAATTGCAGGTTCTATTATTTTTCTTTTAACCCGATTCGTTTGGATGGCGCTATTAATATATCTGACTTCCAAGGCCCTGGTGGTCATGTTTGGTTGGGAAAGCAAGTATATCATGTATATTTCTCTTGCGACCGGAATTGTAACAATTATTTATTCCACCATGGGAGGTCTGCGTGCTGTGGTAACGACAGATGTGATTCAATTTTTTATTTTGCTATTTGGGGCTGTTGTCACTATCATATTGGTTACATCAAATATTGGAGGTATTGGGCACTGGATTCCCACTGAATGGGCAACAAACTGGGATGAGATTGTAGTCTTTAGTTGGAGCCCTTACATACGCTTAACAATAGTTTTTACTTTTTTACATACTATTGTATGGTGGGTGAGCACTGCAGGTTCCGATCAAATGGCGATTCAACGATTTATTGCCACTCGTGACGTAAAAGCAGCGCGCAGGACATTCCTTACTTCACAGGTCGGAGAAAAGGGTCTTTTCTTTATTCTTATGTGTGTAGGCTTTTCGCTGTTGTCCTTTTATCGCACTAATCCTAATTTTATCCCAGATGGTAAAGATCTCATAACTGATGCCGATTTTCTCTTTCCCCATTTTATTGCTAATCATTTACCAATTGGGTTTTCGGGGATTGTGATTGCTGCACTTTTTTCAGCCGCAATGTCGAGCTTGTCATCTGGTCTCAACTCAACAGCGGCAGTTATTACAACTGACATCATCCCCTGGGTGATGAAAACCAAACAAAAAATTGATCCCTTAAAACTGGCAAAATGGTGCAGTCTTTCCGTGGGGCTACTTGTACTTGGCGTAAGTGCTATGATGCCATATGTCCCAGGCAATATTACTGAGGTGACAGCAAAAACTAACGGTGTCTTTGTGGCACCACTTTTCAATCTGTTTTTCATGGCACTGTTTGTTCGTTTTGCAACCCCTTTTGGAACAATTATGGGATCAATTTACGGTATTGCAGTTGCATTGCTTATTGCATTCTGGGATGTGGTAACAGGTCAGCCTGGGATAACATTTCTGTGGATTGGGCCGGCATCACTTGTGGTTTCAATAGGTGCAAGTATGCTTTTCAGCTTGATCCCATTAAAGGGGAAGGGGCTGAAAACTACTTTAACATGGACTTTTATACTGGCTTTGCTCTTGATTTTGGCCTATTTGGCATTAGTCATTTAAGGCACTTTTATAGAGTTACAATAAATTGCATTATCTAAAATTCGTACAATATGTTATATCAAAAAAGTATTTTCAAATTTATACTCTATAAAGAGTGCAGATGTAAGACCTTGAATGGTTTTCTGAATTCCGCAATACACGCTGTTTGGATTGCTCTTTTCATGATAGTTCAAACTTCATACGCCCAACATCAGACTTGGATCGAAGATTCTTTTGAGGATTTTAGCAATGGAAAATTTGATGCATCCGGCCAAAATATATACGTCACCCGTGATGGCAAAATACGAACCATCCATCGTTTCGATATGAATGATGATGGATATATTGATCTGCTTTTTAACAGTACGCATAACGACTATGCTTTTATCCCAGCAAGCATGGCTATAATCAATCAAAATCGGGAATTTAAAACCGATCAATTGGCCGTAGAAGGTAGTATTAAGGCAGAAGTGGCCGACCTAAACAAAGACGGATACCTTGATGTTGTATTCTGTCCAAATCCCAGTGGTATTCAACATTCAAGGCGTTTCATAACGATTATCTGGGGTGGTGAAGACGGTTGGCCTTCGCACAGAAGTAATGGAATATTGCCAGTACAAGGGGTCAAGGCATTGGTACTTGCCGATTTGAATCATGATCAGTGGCCCGATATTGTAACAATCAATAGCGAGGCATGGCTTCCCGGGCAGCCAGACGGTAATATCGTCCGCATTTATTGGGGTGGTGAGCAGGGTTATCTCCTCTCGCAATATCAGGATATAGGGGTTCCTCAGGCACTGGAACTAACTGCAGGAGATTTTAATGCTGATGGGGCAGATGACGTAGCTTTACTAATAGATGATGGGAGCCTGAGATTTATTTGGGCCCAAACATCTGAAAGCAGTATCTTAAAGTTAGCTCCAGATGAGATTAAATTACCCAGTGATGGGGTACTTAGTATCACGAATGCTGACCTTGATCTTGATGATAAGCTTGATCTTGTGGTCGGTACTGACAAGAATAAGCTTTATATAATAAATGGAAAATCACGAAATGATTGGGGCAAGGTTACCACTATTTCCGGGTTTGATGCTTCGCAAATAACCGTTGGAGATCTGGATGGTGACAAATATCCGGATATTGCTCTCTGTTATTTTTCACTTCAAAGAGCTGCCGGAGGTGAAATGATGGGCGGAAGTAGTGATTTGGATAAATTTACATATATCCTTTGGGGAAGCGACAAGGGTTTTTCCTCCTCTGAAACAACAAAGCTTGAGGCGCAATTCAATATTGCCTCTGCCATTACCGATATTGATGGCGATCAATATCAAGATTTAATTGTGGCAATTCACCAGGGTGAAAAATTCTACGCCACAGAATCAGCGATTTTTTTCGGCAAAGGCAGTAGGAAGTTTGAAAAAAGCAAAAATGGTATCCCTTCAGAAGGGGCCTATCATGTTGCTGTTGCACCATCTAATGGCATACACCCGAAAAGGGTGATCATAAGCAACAGTAGGGGCGGAAACCTACGCGAAGAAGTACCATTACTGCTTTATTGGGGAGCAGAGGATGGATTTGATCCGAAACGCCGCACCGAGATTCCTTTCCGAAGTGGATATGAAGCAACTGCGGCAGATTTTAATGCCGATGGATTTGTAGATATAGTTGCCATAGACGAATTGCATGGTGGTCAGGCAGCGGCATCTGACAAGTTCGCCGGGGCCAACATTTATTGGGGAAGTGAAACAGGCTTTGATTTTGTTGGTGAACGTACTGTATTGACCGAGGCAAATTTAGGCACAAGCAATGTAGCTGATCTTAATAGGGATGGTTATCTGGATTTAATATTGGGTCAATTTGAACCAGGCGAATTTGGTGCCGATTCAACCTCTGTATTTATTTATTATGGATCGAAAAATGGTTTTAATCGCAACCGTCGGGTTACAATATTATCTCCAGGCAGGTCTAACAGCCCAGTAATTGCAGATTTTAATAAAGACGGTTTGCTGGATATTGCTGTTAGTTCCTTTTTAAATAATTGTGTCCGAATTTTTTGGGCAGACTCCGATGGTTTCAATAAAGATCATCAAACAGTTCTGAATGTTCCCAGTGTAATCGACCTTGAAACTGCCGACCTTAATCAAGACGGTTATCTTGATATTATAGCGTGCAGCTATTATGACATAATTACTAAATATCACGACACCGGAGTTTTATTATTCTGGGGGAGTGAAAATGGATTTAAGCAATGGAATGCTCAACTACTCCCCGGCATTACACCCATAGGACCGGTTATAGCAGATTTTGATAATGACGGTTATCTGGATTTATTCAATTCTCACTATCATGGGGAAATCCGTCGCGAGCTTCTTCCCGGCTACCTTTATTGGGGAGGGAAGGACGGGTTCCACACAAGACGACGCACTGCATTGCTTAACAATTCTGGTGCAGGTGGCTTTGCTGCTGATTTTGATCGCGATGGTCTAATTGATCTTGTAGCCATAAATCATACAGTAGATGGCAATCACAACAAGGCAATTTCGAAAGTTTATTATAATGACGGAGATAGATTTAAAAATCCTCAGCGCATAGAATATTTACCCTCTCCAGGGTCTCACTGGATGTGGAATGAAGACATGGGACATATTTACAATCGATCTTATGAGCAATTTTATGAATCATCTGTTTATCAATGGAAAAAAAGCCTTAATCAAGGTAAAGTGGACTTTTCTGCCGAAATGCCTAAAGGCACGACATTGAAAATATTTGTTCGTTCTGCATCAACTAAAGCAAATTTGAAACTAGAAGAATGGCGAGACGCTACATCTGGAACATTTTCGCTGGACAAAAAAGATCGATATCTAAAGTACAAAGCTATTTTTATTTCTGATAACGGGGATCGTTTCCCTGTGCTGGATTCTGTAAAAATTGAACTTGATAGATAATAATTACTGTTTGAAGCTTAAATAATTTAATGGACGAGCAGGATAAGAATTTCCTACCACAAAGAGTAATATGACAAGAGCAAAAAAGATTTCCCGAAAATCATTTATTAAAAAGAGTTCTGTTCTTGGTGCGAGGTCAATGATTGGCGTCTGGGCCATTCCAAATTTTCTTCATGGCATGACACCTGAAAGCCTAAACAGAAAAGGCATAGCTAAAGCACCTATTTGCAAGATAATAAAGGAAGTCTATGTGCCTTCGCCTGAACCACGGGTGGGCACCAGCGTCAGCATGCATTATATTGGCCGGAATTTGAGACGTGAGGAGACTCGGAGCACAATCAGGTCAAGTGACTGGGCTGATACTGTACGACGGCGTACATCTGAGGACAACGGCAAAAACTGGTCAGACTGGGAGATTGTATATAAACAAGCTCCTACGCAGGGGGAATTTACAAAGTCCGGCGGAGAATCCCAGCGTGGAACGGGTCCGTATGACCCAGTCTCGGGCCGGCTTATTAAAACCGTATTTCAGCGCATAATTACTGGTAAACCCGAAATTGCTATGGAAGTGCTCTGGGAGGGGAACCGTCTCTTTTGTGATCATGGTTTCTACCAGCTCTCTGATGACGATGGCCGTACATGGGGAAAAGCACGACAGCTCAAGTATGAAAACGGTCCGGACTTTGATCCCAATGATTGGGGAAATCCGGTGTACAACCGGACAAACGAAATGTACATCGGACAGGCCATCGCTTTGTCGAATGGTACAGTTGTTATAAGTTCGGTGGTTCCTGTCCCATACCAAGATGAAGAAGACGAGAAGTATCCATCAATATTCCCTAATAACTACCGCGAAGGCTGCGTCGGAGGCGCTATTTGCTTCGTTGGAAAGTGGAATAAAGAAATCCAGGATTACGATTGGGTTAAATCAGGATCCATTTTTCTACCACGCCGTAAGTCCACACGAGGACTGGATGAGCTTAGTCTCACTGAGCTTACCAACGGCAATCTGCTCATGATCATGCGAGGTTCTAATGACCAATTGGATCCTGTAAAGCATCCGGGGAGACGGTGGTACTCTATATCCCGGGACGGTGGACTTAGCTGGAGCGAAATAAAGGACATGCGTTATGATACCGGTGAACAGCTATATTCACCAGGTTCTATTGCCAGGACTATTCGCAGTTCCACAACGGGTAAGCTTTATTGGGTGGGCAATATTCCTGATGTGCCGCCAAAAGGTAATTCGCCACGGTACCCCCTCCAGATTGTGGAGATTGATGAAGAGGGGCCATCTTTCAAAAAGGATACAGTCACTGTAATTGACGACCGGGACCCGAAGAAAGATTCTGAGCACTTACAACTTTCAAACTTTTCACTCTTTGAAAACCGGGAAACACATGATATAGAGTTGTATTTGATTCGCCTGGGAGAACGAGGGGGAGGGCCTGACATTTGGACGGCAGATGCCTACAAGTTCACTTTGGTGTTTTAGTAATTCTTGACAAGTGGGAATTAATTTTAATGACTTGTTATTCACTCAAATTTAGCAATTATAATATCTATCAGTTTAATCTAATTTTTATAGAAAAATGAAAAATAAAAAAACGATTACGAGCTATTTTTCCATTACTGCATTTTTAGCAATCGGAATTTTTCTTTTTATGGTAACTCAAACTTCCATAGCCCAAACACAAACCTGGGTAGAGGATTCTTTTGAGGATTTTGCAGACGGAACATTTGATGCTACCGGTCAGAACATCTATGTGAGCCGTGATGGTAAAATCCGTACCATCAACCGTTATGACCTGAATGATGATGGCTGGATAGATCTTTTGTTCCCGGGAACACATGACAATAACGCCCTGATTCCAGCCACATTGGCGGCTGTTTCATCTGACAAACAAGTACAGGTTTCAGAGATTGCTGTAGAAGGGTCTCTTCATGCTGCAGTATCCGACCTTAACAAGGATGGCTATCTCGATATGGTTTTTTGTCCGAATAGCAGCGGAATTCAGACGCCCAGACGATTTCTGACCATCGTTTGGGGAGGTGAGGATGGCTGGCCGGCACATCGGAGCAACGGGACTCTGCCGGTACATTGGATAAAAGAGCTTGTAATTGCCGATATGAATCATGACGGTTGGGATGATATCGTAACACTCAATCAGGAAATAGATCGAGAGGGACGGAAGATTTACGTTAATAAATTGCGGATCTTTTGGGGAAGTGAGCTTGGTTTTTTACTTACACGGTCTATGGATGTAGATGTACAAGATGTAATATCTATGTTCGCTGATGATTTTGATTCTGACGGTGCAGATGATCTCGCTCTACTGAAGTCAGATAATACCATTAATATATTTTGGGCCTCAAACTCCGCCGAAACTTCAACGGAGTTTGAAACGACAAAGCTGCTTTTACCCACAGAGGGAGCTAATTGTATGTATGCCGATGATTATAATAATGATTCGGAACCAGATTTTATTGTCGGTACCGATGAGGAAAAGCTATTCGTTGTTCCGGGACAAATCGGTCGATCCTGGGGAAATGCTATCGAAATGAAAAGTTTTAATGCTTCACATATTACTATGGGTGATATAGATGGTGATTCAAATAAAGATATTGTTATTTCATATTACAGCCAGCAAAGTGCTGCAGGTGGTGAGATGGCCGGAGCCGGTGATAACTCAGACATGAATATTCATATTTTATGGGGTGATGGTAAAGGGTTTGAAAAATCCCGCTCAACAGACCTTGAGGCCAAGTATCAAAAAGCAACAGCTGTTGGTGATTATGACGGCGATGGTAATCTTGATGTGGCTATTGCAGTTAACCAGGGAGAAACAAGTTTTTCAACCAATTCAATTATTTACTTCGGCAATGGAAAAAGGAGTTTTGTGAAGGATGGACAAGATGTATCCACAACAGGAGCTTTTGATGTTATTACAGTACCTGGTTCTAATGGAGAAAAGGATAAAGCACTCTTTTGCAACAGTTATGGGGGAACGATAGATGAGAAAGTACCAGTATATCTTTACTGGAATGGACCGGATGGATTTAGTACTGAAAATATGAAGGAAATCCCTTTCAGAAGCGGTTATGAGGCCACCTGTGCCGATTTTAATGCCGACGGAAATGTTGATTTAATGGTACTGGATGCCATGCATGGAGGCCAAACCCTCGAGGAAGACGCGTCTGCTGGAGCCAATATCTTCTGGGGAACCCCCGATGGTATAGGTTTTGAAGCGGATCGAACGATTCTTAAGGAAGCACGTTGTTGGGCAAGCAGTACAGCTGATCTGAATAAGGACGGTTATCTTGATATTGTTTTAGGTCAGTATGTATATAAGGACCAAATACCCCAAGCCATAATTTACTACGGCTCAAAAGATGGCTACACTCGTGACAACCGTGTTTCCTTCGATTGTGACGGGCGGTCCAATACGGCTACCATAGCGGATTTTAACAAAGACGGCTGGCTTGATATGGCCTTCGCCTCCTATTGGACGCATAAAATTCGAATTTTTTACGGAAGTCCTGAAGGTTTTTCAGAAGATCGTGTTAAGGTTCTGGAAGTCTCAAGAGCTATTGACCTCGAAACCGCAGACCTTAATGGGGACGGTTGGCTTGATATTATAGGTTGCAGTTACGCCGATGCTTATACCAGAAATAATGATACCGGTGCTACAATATTTTGGGGAAGTCCCGAAGGATTTATCCAATGGAATGCACAGTGGTTGCCTGGATCAGCACCATTGGGACCGACCGTGGCTGATTTTGACAATGACGGCTATCTAGATTTGTTCAATCCTGCCTATCATGGCGAGTTTACTCGTGAATCACTTCCATGCTATCTTTACTGGGGAGGTCCTGATGGTTTCCATCCCAGACGACGTACAATACTAGTTAACAATTCATCTTCAGAGGGTTTAGCAGCAGATTTTAATAAGGATGGTCTGCTTGATCTGGCTGTCAGTAATCACACCATAGATGGTGATCACCATACTTTTTCTAAGGTGTTTTACAATGACGGCAACCGATTTTCAAATCCACGGATAAAAGAACTTCCGACACATGGCGCACACTGGGGATGGGCAACAGATATGGGACACATTTATAACCGCTCATTTGAGCAGTTTTATGAATCATCGGTTTATCATTGGAGGAAAAACTTTATACAAGGCGAAGTGAGCCTTGTTGCAGAAATTCCCGAAGGAACAAAGTTGGAAATAGCCGTTCGCTCATCATCAATAAAAGAAAAATTAAATGACAGTGAATGGCAAACAGTATCTAATAGAATTTTTCCCATTAAAAAAGACGATCGTTACCTTCAGTATAAAGCAATTTTTATTTCTGACAACGGTGACCGGTTTCCATTGCTGGATTCCGTGAAAATTGAAATAGGCAAGTAAATACCTGGGTTTTAACCAAAGAATTTAAAGATTAAATATGGGTGATTTATCATGGAGATTTGACGAAAGAGAACTTAACTATATAAAACAAGTTCTTGATTCTGGTTTTGCAAGTGGAACTTCTGGCAATATGAATACCAAACTTGAGGAAGCATTTGCCAAAAGATTTAACAGAAATTATGCTATTACATTTAACTCGGGTACTACAACATTACATGCTTCACTTGAGGCATTTGGCGTTGGATATGGTGATGAGGTAATTGTGACCCCATTAACTGTAATTTCATGTATGAATGCAATTCTGTATTGTAATGCAATTCCTGTTTTTTGTGATGTTGATCCAAATACATTTCTATGTGATCCGGATGACATTATTAAGAAAATTAGCCCTAAAACAAAAGCAATAATGGCTGTGCATTTGTACGGGCAAGTATGTGACATGTCAAAAATAATGTCAATTGCTAAACAGTACAATCTTTATGTACTCGAAGACTGTGCCCAATGTTACCTAGGTACGCATAAGGGTAAACTTGGTGGCACATTTGGCCATGTCGGTAGTTGGAGTTTTGAAAATTCTAAACATTTGACAACAGGTGATGGAGGTATAATTAACTGCGATGATGAGGAATTAGCTGATTCAATCAGAAAATTAAATTGTCAGGGATTTAAAAATGCAACGGCTGTAAGTGGGAAAATAAGAGTATCTAAGGATGCTTTTCAGAATCCTTTTTATAAAAGACATGATAGACTTGGCTTTATGTATAGATTACCAGAGGTTGCGGCAGCCATGGGATTAGCTCAAGTAGAGAAGCTTGATATGTTTGTTGAAAAAAGAGAACAAATGGCTAAAATGTATTTGAACGTCATTGAAGAAAATAATTGTGACTGGTTAATCCCTCAAAAGGTAAATGAAGGTGACAGGAATTGTTATTTTGCATTTGCTGCTAAATTTATAAGAGATGATATAAAATGGGAAGATTTTAGAAAAAAATGTGTCGAAAATGGAGGAGATGGAGTTTATGCAGCATGGGCACTTTGTTATCAGGAAGATTCAATACCCGACATTAAAAAACGCCTTAGGGCAGTTGGCTTGGATAAGCGGTTCAATACCCAAAAAGGGATCTGTCCCAATGCTGAAATAATTCAACCTCAACTTATGCAATTCACTACCAATCAAAAAAATGAGGAAGAAATGAAAATTCAGGCAGATGCTTTAAATACTACAATCAAGTATTTTTTATAATTAGAATATTTATGGTCTGCTGAAAAAGTCTGTGAGGTATCAAATACAAGGCCACAAGGCGAAGTTGTATATTTAAAATAACATGTTTTTCAGCAAGCCATATTCAAATGCAAGAATAGATTACAAATAACTCAAAGAGAATAATATGAAAAAAGCAAACAAAATATCCCGAAAATCATTTATTAAAAAGAGTTCTATTTTTGGTGCGACGTCAATGATTGGAGCCTGGTCCATTCCAAAATTTCTTCATGGCATGACACCTGAAAGCCTTAGCAGGAAAAGCAGAGTTAAAGCACCTATTTGTAAGATAATAAAGGAGATTTATGTTCCTTCGCCCGAACCACGAGTGGGCACCAGTGTCAGCATGAATTATATTGGTCGGAATTTGCGACGTGAGGAGATCCGAAGCACTATCAGGTCGAGTGATTGGGCTGATACGGTGCGACGGCGTACATCAGAGGACAACGGCAAAAACTGGTCAGACTGGGAACTTGAATACAAAGAAGCCCCTACTCAGGGTGAGTTTACGAAATCAGGCGGAGAATCCCAGCGTGGAACTGGTCCGTACGATCCGGTATCGGGCCGGCTTATAAAACCTGTATTTCAGCGCATTATTACAGGTAAACCCGAAATTGCTATGGAAGTGCTTTGGGAAGGGAATCGCCTCTTCTGTGATCATGGTTTCTACCAGCTTTCTGATGACGACGGCCGTACATGGGGAAAAGCACACCAGCTCAAGTATGAAGACGGTCCCGACTTTGACCCCAACAGTTGGGGAGACCCGAAATACTACCGTACAAACGAAATGTACATCGGAGAGGCCATCACCTTGTCAAATGGCACTGTTATCATAAGTGCCACGGTTCCTGTCCCTTACCATGACGAAGAAGACGAGAAGTTTCCAACGATATTTCCTAATGACTACCGGGATGGTTGTGTTGCAGGTGCTATTTGTTTTGTTGGAAAGTGGAATAAAAAAATCCAGGATTACGATTGGACTAAATCAAGCTCCATTTATCTACCGCGTAGGATGTCCACCCGGGGGTTGATGGAGTTAAACCTCACGGAGCTTACCAATGGCAACCTACTCATGATCATGCGAGGTTCTAACGACCAATTGGATCCTGTAAAGCATCCGGGGAGAAGGTGGTACTCTATATCCAGGGACAGTGGACTTAGCTGGAGTGAAATAAAGGATATTCGTTATGATACCGGAGAGCAATTCTACTCACCGTCATCTATCGCTAAGACTATACGCAGTTCTAAAACAGGTAAGCTATATTGGGTAGGCAATATTACTGATGTGCCGCCAAAGGGAAATTCACCACGGTATCCTCTTCAGATTGTGGAAATCGATGAGGATGGGCCGTCTTTCAAAAAGGACACAGTCACAGTAATTGACGACCGCGACCCGGAAAAAGACTCTGAGCATTTGCAAGTATCAAACTTCTCGCTATTTGAAAATCGGGAAACACATGATATGGAGTTGTACATGATACGCCTTGGGGAACGAGGGGGAGGACCTGACATTTGGACGGCAGATGCCTACAAGTACACTTTGATATTTTAGAATTGGGCTGTAGAAAAATAATATTTAAAACCAGCCTTTGTTCAATTCTGAAATGCGTATTTATCATGGAAAATCCATAAATATATTTGGGTATATGTCATAAATTAAATGGTTCAGTAAAACTAAAACTTGTATCATTTTCTAAAATGAATTATATAAAATGAAAGGAGTAAAGAATATAAATTCTACTAATCCAAATTACAAACGCTCATTTGAGCTATATCAAAAAGCTAAAAAAATTTTCCCATACGGAACACAACTATTCAGTCGCCGACCCGAATTAGGAGCTTATGGTCAATCACCTATTTATTTTGACCGCATGAAAGGTTCGCATTTTTGGGATGTTGATGGGAATGAATTTATTGATACTGTCATGGGTGTAGGACCAGTCATATTAGGGCATGCCTATGAAAAAGTTGATAATGAAGTTAAGAAACAAATTGACAAAGGTGTATTGGGAAGCATCAATAACGCATTAGAGGTGGAAGTGGCACAAACCATTATTGATATGGTACCCTGCGCTGAAATGGTTAAATTTTGCAAGAGTGGTGGTGAAGCAGACGCCATTGCAGTGCGTATCGCTAGGGGTTTTACGGGAAAAGAAAAAGTTTTGTTTTGTGGATATCATGGCTGGCACGACTGGTATTTGGCAGCAAATCTAAAATCTAAGAATTCACTCGATCAGCACTTATTGCCTGGCTTGAGTCCAAAAGGTGTCCCAGAATCTTTAATAGGAACCTGCCTACCTTTTGAATACAATAACTTGGATCAATTAAACAAGCTACTAAAAGAAAATTCCGGAGAGGTTGCATGTATCATTATGGAGCCGACAAGGTTTAAACTGCCCAATGAAGGATTTCTTGAGGGAGTTCAACAGTTAGCTGACGAGCATCAATGCTTGCTTATTTTCGATGAAGTTATCACCGGTTTTCGAATGTCGAAAGGTGGAGCCCAAGAATTTTATGGGGTAACACCAGATTTGGCAACTTTTGCCAAGGCTATGGCAAATGGTTATTCGCTTGCTGCCGTTGTTGGTCGCAGCGATATTATGGAAACTCAAACAGACAACTTCATCAGCAGCACCTATTGGAGCGACTGCTCAACCCTTGCTGCAGGTCTTGCCACCCTAAATGAGGTTAAAAATAAACCGGTAATCGAAACAATAAATAACACTGGTCGAATGCTTATCACTCAAATGGAAAAGTTGGCATTAAAATATAATCTTGACTTAGACATAACAGGCCACGGATTCGATTTTGCCTTTAACTTTAACTATACAACTGCATCAGCTAAAATATTGACCTTGTTCATTCAGGAGATGGCTGCTAAGGGAATTTATACAAATAGCGTTTTTTATCCATGCTACTCACATTCTTCTGAAGATATTGAAAATATACTATCGGCGACTGATGAAGTTTTCACAACTATAAAAAAAGGCATTGAAAAAAAGAATATAGATCAATTGCTAAAATGCCCAGTACGAAATACAGGTTTTAAAAGGCTAACTTAATCTAATGAAATGAAAGGAAACACAAATGATATCCATAATATTGATAAAATAGTAAGTGATTACCAATGTGACGGAGTGGTACGAATCAGAAATTTATTCTCTAAAAAAAATATTGCAGAAATTCGTGCTGAAATTGAACGATATATTTCAATGGATTTACCATCGAAACCCCGTGATGCAAGAACTATGGAGATGGACGGGAAAACCATTCGAAATTTGTGGCGTTTGAACCGTTATAATGAATATTTCAAGGCACTTGGTGAGAGTGTCGAGATTAAAGAATTAGTGGCAAAACTCGTAGACGGAGATCCAATATTGGTTGGTGTAGAAACATTTAACAAGCCTGCTCGCATAGGTTCTGGTGTACCATTTCATCAGGACAATGCATATTTTTGTCAAGCGCCTCCGGACATGTTAACATTATGGGTAGCCATAGACGAGGTGACCGTTGAAAACGGTGCTGTTTATTTTATAAAAGGCTCACAAAAACTGGGAATGTTAGCAACAAAACTTTCTGGTGTTGCTGGAAATTCTATTGGATTAGCAAAATCACCAGATGTGAGTTCCATTGAAAATTTCTGTGGCACACTCAATCCGGGAGATGCAACCATTCATCATTGTGAGATCATCCATTACTCAAATCCAAACCAAACTGATAATTCTCGTTTGGGTTTGTTATTTGTTTATCGCGGTTCACATACTCAAACGGACAAACAATTAAAAACAGCTTATTCAAAAGCTGTTTCTGCTACACCACCAGACAATTAAGTAAGACCAATTGATTTATTGAGTTCAATCTTTATAAAACATAGTTTTTTCATGTTATTATGCGTCAGCCGGCTTTAAGTACATTCTTCTTGTCAATCCATTAATTTTATTATCAATATTATATTAATCAATACATTAAGAAAATGAAAAATAATTCAGGATTGGAGAAGGTTAAGGATAGATTAAAAATTATCGAAAAAGGTATTTTGACATCAGCTGTAGCAGGAACTAATCGTGCAGCATTTACTTTCCCAACCTTCGTTGCGCTTTCTAACGGCGAGCTTCTTGCAACCTGCAGAGTAGGATCGAAAAAAGATTCTGAAGATGAAACTGTCGAAATTTATAGATCTGTTAATGGTGGGCACACATGGAGTGAAGGAAGTAAACTCTTTACTGATACTCATGTAAATGGAGTATTTGGATCAATAAAGATTTGCTATCTTACTGAAATAGAAGCTGGGCATATTATTGCTTCATGCCTTTGGGTTGACAGAGAGGCATATCCGGGAGAACCTCTTTTCAACACCAAGACTCAAGGCTGTTTACCAATGGAAGTGTTACTTTCTGATTCGTATGACGATGGAAAAACATGGACCCCCTTGCGAGCGATCTCTATGCCGGTGGATGTTGGGCCGCCAAGTCTCACCGGACCAATATTGAAATTAAGTGATGGTAGTATTGCAATAAGTATTGAAACGAATAAGCATTATTCAGATATCGCAAAATGGTATCAGCGTGTTATGCTGTTCCGTTCGGTAGACGGGGGTAAGTCATGGAAGAAACCAACTATAATAAGTGAAGATCCCAGTGGTCAGATATTTTATTGGGATTTGCGTTCCAACGTGGCTTCGGATGGCCGCATCGTCGCATTTTCCTGGACTTACAATAGCGAGACCAATAAATACCATAATATTCAACGTTTGATAAGTATGGATAATGGTTTCACCTGGTCGAGGAAAGAGGATATGGGTTTTGCGGATCAACCTTCACGTCCTGCCATATTGCTAGATGGTCGTATTGTATTGGCTTGGGTGGATAGATTTGGAAGTCAATCAATCCTGGCTCGAGTGGCCAGAGATATAGATCAACCCTTTGATGTAAAGACAGAGTTGATTTTGCATGAGCAAAACGTAAAAGAGCCTCCCATAAATAGCACAGGTGAATTACTAGGGGAAATGAGTCTTTGGAGTTTTGGACTTCCATATGCGGAAGTTTTGCCCGATGGCGATGTGATAGTGATGTACTATGCAGGAACTGAAAAGGTTTTAGATATCCACTGGGTAAGGCTTCAATTAACAGTTTAATATTAAAATTTATAACTCAGGTTTTCAAGGCAGATTATGTCATTGGAAGCCTCAGATAATTGCGTTTGGTACTTCCGCTAGTTAATTAATCAGATGCTGTTATTTTCAACAACAAAAGCTAATTATGTAATATTATAATGAAGCAAAAAATTATAAATAGTACAGGTATCAGCGTATCGGAGATGGCATTTGGGGGTGTAGAAATTGGGATTCCTTATGGAATAGGTATAAAAAACAAAGCCGATATGCCTTCTCAATCAGAGTCGATTCGCTTATTGCATGCAGCTGTAGATGGCGGCATTAATTTTTTTGATACTGCGCGAATGTATGGGGCCAGTGAAACAATAATGGGATTAGCATTTCAGAGTATAAGAAATCAGGTTGTCATCAACACCAAATGCCGGTTATTTCGTGATGAATTTGGCATTTTACCATCTCTTGGAAAACTAAAAGAAATTATTGAAGGATCATTGCAGAAAAGCCTCAATGCTTTACAGACTGATTTCATTGATATTTATATGTTACACAATACGGATGCTGAGATTCTTGGTCTTGATGAGATAGGTGAAATATTCTTAAATCTTAAGAAGAGAGGAGTAATTCGGGCTACTGGTGTTTCTACTTATTCGATAGAAGACACAAAAAAAGCAATAGAAAGTGGTGTATGGGACATTATCCAATTGCCATATAACCTCTTGGATCAATCTCAGGAAACGAACTTTTCTCTTGCTGAAAAAAATGAAGTTGACATTGTAGTTCGCTCCGTACTATTCAAAGGCATTCTAAGTAATAAAGGAAGAAATCTACACCCGAAATTGAGGGATGTCGAGCAGCATATTAAACTTTATAAAGAGTTATTGAATGATGCTGTTTCAGATCTTTCTGCCTTGGCTATAAAATTTGCTCTTTCTTCTAACCAGGTTTCTTCTGTACTAGTTGGGATAGACAAAATGGAGTATTTGCAGAAATCTTTAGCTATTGCAAATGGAGTCTATTTAGAAAATGAAATATTAGAGCAAATCAAAGAACTTCAGTTTCCCGACCTGGAATTCCTTGATCTGATTAAATGGGATAAAAAGGGATGGTTAACCTGAATTTTATAAATCACTCAGGAAGAATATCTCATGCATTTAGTTGGTATCAAACCTATTGGTATTTTTGCTGATATTAGCTTAGTTAATTTCAAGAAAAAATTCTATTGAGATATGATATTAAAATTCATTTTGATAATCTAAGATTATTGGAGTTATCAGTAGAAAATAAATTAATATTTAGTTACGAATTATTACGATGAACCATAAAATGAAATTTTTTCAAATTAAACATAAAACAAAATGAACAAAGATTGGTGGAAAGAGTCGGCAAAAGGTGTGCCTCATCTAATTACAGAAACACCTGGTCCAGAATCAAAAAAACTAAATGATAGTACAAACAGGTATATGCGAGGAATTTCCTCTCAAGTGAAACTATTTCCTGTTGCTTTTGAAGAGGGGTCTGGTATTACAATGACGGATGTCGATGGTAACAAGTATCTGGATTTTTCATCCGGAATTTATGTGACTTCTCTCGGTCATTGTCATCCTAAAATTTCAGAGGCTGTTTCCAAATGGGCAAATAAGCTGATGAATTGTCATGATTTTGCAACGCCGATAAAGGATAAATTATTGGAAAAAATGGTGGACGTGCTTCCTGGCAATTTGAACTCTGTACAATTTTACAGCGATGGCACTTCCGCAGTGGAAGCAGGGATTCGTGCAGCAAGAGCTATTGGAAACCATCATGAGTTTATATCCTGTTTTAGGGATTTTCATGGTAAAAGTATGGCGTCAGTTAGCTGCGCACAAATGGTAAGGGGAGATGTTTTCAGCTACGGTCCCACACGAGCGGCCGGATTTTATATGGTTCCACGTCCCGATCCTTATCGCCCTTTGTTTAAAAAAGAAGACGGAACAATAGACACAGATGCTTATATAAATTTCTATGAAGATTTCATCAGAGAGAGTACAGTAGGAAATGTTGCCGCTTTTGTATTGGAACCGGCACAAGGCTGGGGCGGATCAATTTTTCCGCCAGAGGATTATTTTCCAAAATTGCGAAAGTTCTGTGATGAAAAGGGCATTCTTCTTTTTGACGATGAAGTACTTGCTGGAATGGGGCGCACAGGTGAATGGTTGTGTATGGACCATTGGGATGTTGTACCAGACATCGTCACACTTGGAAAATCATTTGGAAATGGCTTTCCTGTTACAGCTATGGTAGTTAAAGAAGAATATGCTGAAGCTTTAGACAAAATATCTGCTTCATCGAGCTATGGTGGAAACCCAATGGCATGTGCTGCTGCTTTGGCGTCAATTGAAGTAATTGAAGAAGAGCAAATTCTTGAAAATGTACGAAGAGTCGGCGCTCATTTCATGAAAAGGATGGAAAGAATGAAAGCAGATCATCCAATCATAGGAGATGTAAAAGGAAAGGGATTTTTACTCGGTATAGAATTAGTAAAAGACAAGGTCACGAAAGAACCGTTTGATGAGGCAGGGAAACTGGTCTATCAAAAAGCTTTTCGCAAAGGTTTGGCCTGGATTCCTGCAGGACATATCCTTCGCATGTCACCACCGCTAATCATGGATGAAAAATATGCTGATATGGGATTAGACATGATTGAAGAATCCATTACTGAAGTAGAAAAAGAGTTTGGATATAAATAGCATTTTTTAAAAGAGCGATCATGGGAAAAGAAAAGAAAATACGTTTTGGTATAATAGGATGTGGTCTGATGGGTCGAGAATTTGCAGTTGCATCAGCACGCTGGCCAGCACTTTTAGATATGGATGTGAAACCAGAAATTGTTGGAATTTGTGACTTGAACGAAAGTCTTTTTAGCTGGTATTCAGATAATTTCGATTCTATAAATATTATTACAACTGATTATCATAAATTACTTGCAAGTGATGAAATTGATTTTATATATTGTGCTGTACCGCACAATTTGCATGAGCAATTTTATATAGATATTATCCGTTCCGGAAAACCTCTTCTCGGAGAGAAACCTTTTGGGATTGATATGAATGCGAATCGACGTATCCTTGAAGTAATCAAGGATAACCCCGACGTGTTTGTACGTTGCTCCTCGGAATTTCCATTTTATCCCGGAGCGTATCAAATTCAAAAATTTATTGGCGATAATCCATGGGGTAGAATAATCGATGTTAATGTGAGCTATTTGCATTCTTCAGATATTAATTTCGAAAAGCCAATTAATTGGAAACGTATGATTGATATGAATGGAGAATACGGTTGTATGGGTGATTTGGGAATGCATCCACTTCATATTCCCATACGTTCCGGTTGGATTCCAAAAACCGTCTCGGCATCGCTATCAAATATTGTTACAGAGAGACGTGATGGAAAAGGAGGAACAGTGCCTTGTGAAACCTGGGATAATGCAACATTGCAGTGTGTGGTCGAACACCCGCAGGATAAGTATGATTTTCCCATGACGGTAAAGACATATCGCATTTCTCCTGGTGAAACAAATACCTGGTCTATTGAGATACTTGGAACTAAATTCAGTGCGCGATACAGCACAAAGTTCCCCAAGACATTACAAACCATGGAGTATCAGAACGGAGGTAAGCAGGAGTGGTGTATCGAAGATTTAGGTTATGTTTCGGCTTATAAAACCATTACAGGAGGAATTTTTGAATTTGGATTTACTGATGCCATTCTGCAAATGTGGGCTGCGGTAGTTGATGAATTTACTAATCCGTCAAAAAGTTTGCCTTACGGATGCATCACTCCGAACGAAACTATGATCCAGCACAAAATATTAACAGCTGCTTTGGATTCTCATAAAAAGCAACTGATTGTAAAGTTGTAAAACCCATTGGAAACCACGAAAAAAAATATAGTCTGGAATAATTGAAGTATTTAAACTGACCGTGGTAAATAATAAAATATTCTTGGTTCTGGACATCGGTACCAGCTATATTAAATGCGGATGCGTTGATTCTGAAAATGAAATACTTGCATTGAGTCAGCGAGAATTTCCAATGCAGCAAAAAGGGTCTGCCTTTGAAATTGACTTTGATATTTTTCTAAATTCGACTAAAGAGCTATTGAAAGAATGCCTTTCAAATCCAGAGGTGCAGGATTACAAGGTTGAGGCTTTATTGATTACCAGTCAGGCTCAAACTTTGGTTCCAGTGGATGCAGATTTTCAACCTTTACAAAATGGCATTGTCTGGCTTGATGATCGGGCTGGAAAAGAAGCAACTTTTTTAGGGAAAATGTTATCTGAGTTTAACAAGACAGCTGGTTTTGTCCGTCCATTGGCAGAACAGTACATATCAAAACTGTTGTGGTTAAAAGAGCATGAACCTGCTGTTTTCAGAGAAGCAAGCGCATTCCCTTTAATAAATGAATATCTTGCGCAAAAACTAACAGATAGATTCTATTCTGACAGTACTGGTTTTGGGATGAGTGGCATGTTTGATTTTCAGAACAATGCTTTTAATAAAGAAGCACTGTCTATAGTCGGGTTGTCTGAAAACAATTTTCCTAAGATTGAAAAGGCAGCGGAAAGAGGCGAATTGATTTCCAATAATATTCAACTCAAGTGGAATCTTCCAAACCGGTTTCCAGTTTACTTTTGTGGAAATGATCAGGGAGCATCTGCTTGTGGGGCAGGAGTAAAAAATCCAGGAGATGTGAGTATCAATTTTGGTACGGCCATGGTATTCTATTCTATTACCAAAACTTTTGTCACCGAATTGACGGAAAGCCAGATTGCTGGTAAGCACCCCGAAGGAGATGATTTTTTTCTGTTGAACTTAGAAAGTGATTTTGGATTTCAAATCCAGAAGCTAAAGGACACTTATTTTCAGAGCGGTACGTTCGATCAGCTTTTTCAAACGTATCTTGATTATCCTGATGTGCCAGTAAAAAAACCAAGTGCTAATGACTCCGGTTTATATTTTACAGAATCAGAAGACTTACATCAACTTTGTGCGGGTGTGATAAAATATTATTTGAAAAGATTGAAAGTTCATCTTGCTCAAATAAGAAAAAGGATAGATGTAAAAAACATTTTTATATCTGGCGGTATGACTCAATCGAAAAAATGGATTGAGATACTAAGAAGGTCTTTGAATCATCCC
Organism: uncultured Roseivirgaceae bacterium; assembly: GCA_964423255.1. Taxonomy (GTDB): domain Bacteria; phylum Bacteroidota; class Bacteroidia; order Cytophagales; family Cyclobacteriaceae; genus JAAUQL01. The sequence goes on from CAYREN010000007.1 coordinate 29,877, forward strand.
TTTACCATAAATAACCAAGCCAATGCTGGGATTATTGGTGCAATTGAAATTTATTATAACGTTAACAAAAAAAAATAAAAATGAGAGAATTTAATTATGAACCCTCTAAACACGTCCCTTATCGGGATGTAAAAGTACTCGAAAAAGTTAGGAAAATTAATAGAAAAGAGATTGATATTCATCCAAATACAGACTATAAAATAAGTGTTGTTCCTGATGCTGACTTGTCCATAATTTCATTGTTCGATGCTTTTCATCGCATTAAAACTTCTGCGGATAATGACGAAGCGTTGGTAATGATTATGCCAAATCCATGGCCTCAGTTTAGAATGCTCGCACATATGCTGAATAAATTTCATGTGGATTGTAGCAGACTTCATACTTTTAATATGGACGAATACGCAGATCAGGATGGGAACATTGCTCCAGAAAGCTGGATTTATGGCTTTGGACACGCATTCAAAAAGTATTTTTACTATAATCTCGATAAAGACTTGCGTCCATCAGAAAATCAAATACATACTTTTACCAATGAAAATATTAAAGACTACGGGCAGATGATTACGGATCTCGGGGAAGCTGACATTGTTTATAGTGGCCCGGGCTGGACAGGACACTTGGCATTCATCGAGCCGGATGCTCCAGAATTTCAGGCAGAATCCATGGAGAAATGGATGCAAATGGGGCCACGTGTTGCAACTCTAAGTCCATTTACTCTAGCGCAAAATTCTATGCATGGAAGTTTTGGTATGAGTGGAGATCTTGCAATGGTTCCTCCAAAAGCAGCAACTATTGGCCCAGCACAAGTTGTAAATGCTAAAAACAGAATACAGTCGTTTGGTATTTCTGTCCATGGAACAACAACATCATGGCAACGATTGGTTTCTCGTCTGGTAATGCACGGTGAGCCAACTCCTTTGGTACCGGAATCGGTGCATCAGTTATTGCGTACGGATGCCTATATTACTGAGACAATAGCAATGGATATTGAAGCGGATTTTGAAAAAGGTTATTAAATGAAAAGAGAAGAACTGAATAAAATCCTAAAAGCCAAAGATGTCGTAATTGATGTGCATACACATATTGGACTTTCGTCAAAGTTTTATTATCAGTCCGGATATCCCTATGCGCTATCTTTTGAGGATCTTGTCATTCGCATGCAGGTACTTGGAATCGATCATTCTGTAGTTTTTCCATTTGTAGATTCTACTTTTTACGTAAATGATAGCAACGCATCAAAGATCAAAACGACTACAAAGTTTAATGATTTTCCTTATGAATTTGAAAATGAGAATCTGTTGAAGGAAATCAATGAAATATTTCCGGAGTATAGTCGTAAAGCCCTCCCTTTACTCATGTTCGACCCTTCACGTGAACAGGAGAAACAGGTTGCTCATATGGAAAAATTGTCTCAGAAATATCCTGTTTTTGGAATAAAAACAGCTTCTACTTATATCCAGGCGTTTGTAAATGATCTAGAAACTACGGGAAAACCAATCCTTGAATTTGCTAGAAAAAAGCAATTTCCAATTCTTTTTCATTCCTCTATGCACCCTGACGACCCATGGGCTTCCGCTACTGATATTGTAGATTTTGCAGAAAGACACCCTGAAATCAGAGTTTGCATTGCCCATACGGCGCGATTCGCAGAGACTGTACTGGCAAAAGCTGATAAATTGGACAATTGTTTTGTTGATCTTTCAGCATTTATTATTCATTGCAAACTTGCAAGTCAAAACTCAGTCCATATAGCTAAAGAAGATATTCGTTTCAAGGCTGATTACGACAATCCATTTGAGGTTATGACCAGATTGGTAGACACTTATCCGGATACGATACTTTGGGGGAGTGATACGCCATTTAATTATTGGATTCAAAAATACTACACTGCCGATGGTAAATTATTAGAAGATAGATTAGATTGTGGATATATGGAAGAAACTCAATTATTAAATAGATTATCTGCAGAGCAGAAATCCAGAATTGTTTATAAAAATATCATACGTTTTTTATTCGGGTGATGGCAACAAAAAAAATAATGGCAGGTGCAGCAATTATTGATGTCACACCGCAAAAGCCCATGTTTTTACATGGATATCCACATGTAAATCGAATCAGTCAAGGGGTTCATGATCCTTTGTATGCATCTGCGTTAATCATTGATAATGGTTTAACGCAAATTGGGTTTTGCGCAGTAGATGTGATTTTTATAAATAGAGAAATCACTGAAAAGGTTCGAAAACGGGTGCATAAGGAAACAGGAATCGCTGAACAAAACCTAATGATTTCTGCTTCACATTCACATTCCGGACCAGTTATAGTTAGTGATATTTTTTATGACCCGATGGTGCCAAAAGCTGATCCAGAATATATTACATATTTGGTAAATAAAATAGTAGAGGTTTACATATTGGCATTTCAAAATCAGAAAGAATCTAAGATTGCTATTACAGTAGCAAATGGGTCTGGAGTTGGTGGCAACCGAAGAAGTAAAATAGATGCTGTTGATCCTGTAGTGCCAGTTATAGTGCTAAAGGATATTACAACTGATAAGGTGTTTGCATTGTCAACGATCTATTGTATGCACCCTACGATATTGCATGAAGATTCAAATCTTTTTTCAGCAGACTTTCCTGGATATACTCGTGCATATGTCAAAAAAGAGCTAGGCGAAGATGTTATTTTACTCTATCACACGGGATCTTCTGGCAATCAATCTCCAAGACATTTTATCAAGTCGAATACATTTGAGGAGGCACAACGATTGGGTTTCAATTTAGGGGAGCAAATTATAAATAGTGTTTTAAAGCTGAATGACTCCAATTATCAGGATTGGGTGCTGCTGTCCACCCGACAAGCAAGTATAGTGCTTCCTAAAAAAGAATTTATGACCATTAAGACTGCAGAAGAAAAGGTAATTTCGGTAAAGAATAAATTAGAAAAGATGCGGAAAGACGCAGCACCTTCAGCAGAAATCCGGACGGTTGAATGTGACTGGTTTGGTGCTGAGGAAAACAAACAACTTTCCGAAATGGCTATAAACGGAAAACTTGAGCAAGTTTATGAAACCGTTTTGCCTGCGGAAATAGATATAATAGGAATTGATGACAATTATTTTGTCTTTTTACCGGGAGAAATGTTTGTAGAATATTCGCTGATTATCAAAGAAAAATCACCGAAAAACACATTTATTACCAGTTTGTCCAATGGTGTGCTGGCTGGATATATTGTCACTGAAGAAGCTGAACAAGAGGGCGGGTATGAGGCGTCTAACAGTATATTTCCTGCAAAAGCTGGAAAGGTGGTGGTGGAGAAAGTACTGGCTATGCTTGGTAAATAGAATATAAGGAGAAATTTTCGAAATGAATGAATGAAAACATAATAATAGAGAAAGCTTTAAATTTGGGATGGAGTCTTTAGCCATTTAGAGTAACGCAAATCAGAATTTGTGAAATA
>CAYREN010000008.1:0-32256 GCA_964423255.1 uncultured Roseivirgaceae bacterium
AGAAGAAAAATAGCATCCCGGAGAGTCATACCCAATACATTGGGCATAACCTCCGGGGCTATTTCATCGGTCGTCCATAACACAGCATTATCTTTGATCTGAGCTTTTACCCATTCTTCTCCAGTGTCAGCCTGGTTTGGAATCGAAAACTCATTGCAAATATTTTGTAGATCTTCTCTAAATCCTGCTTTGATTACAGGAAAAACATGCTCATCGGAATTTTTATCGGCAATATAGGGAGCGTGCATTTTTAGATCACGGGCATAGATTTTATCCGCAATTTCTTTAAATACAGGGGCCGCAACATTTGATCCGTATTGTCTGAATCCTTTTGGTTTGTCAATTATTACTATACAACTATACTGAGGATCGTTAGCTGGAAAATAACCTACAAATGAAGTGTTGTACTTTTTGATATATCTTCCATTGACAATTTTTTGTGCAGTTCCGGTTTTACCTGCTATTTTATAATAACTGTTTTTGATGTTGCGGGCTGTTCCTCTTTCTACAACACCCTCCAGCAATGATCTTACTTCTTCAAGTGTTTCGGTTGAGCATATCTTTCGCTTGATAGTCTGACCTTCATAATTGTGAATTACCTTGTCGGCATGGGTAATTGACTTTACTATGATGGGTCGAATCAATCTGCCGTTATTTGCGATGGCATTGTAAAAGGCCAAAATCTGCAATGGCGTAATTTCTACTTCATAGCCTATTGACATCCAGGGCAGAGTAGTTCCGCTCCATGATTTGTCAGAAGGATTTTTGATTTTTGGAATTCCTTCTCCCACCATTTGGAAACCAAGCGGTTGTGTAAGTCCTATGGAATTGATATAATCAACATAACGTTGAGGGTCGCTTCCAAACTGGCTGTATATCATTTTTGAAACTGCAATGTTGGAAGAGAACTCGAATGCCTGGCTTACGGAAATCATTCCATAACCTCCAGGCTTGTGATCTCTCATCGTTTGATTATAAAATTTATATGCCCCTTTTCCGGTGTCAATACTATCTGAAAGTTTCAATTTTGAATCTTCCAATAATGCAATCATTGATGCCAGTTTAAAGGTAGAACCTGGTTCCGTAAGACCCTGAACGGCATAGTTAAATACCTCTCTGTAATCATTGTTCTTTTTATTTTTTGTGAGATTTGATATGGCTTTGATTTCTCCTGTTGAAACTTCCATAACTACCACAGAACCATAATCTGCATCGTGGTCTTCCAATGCTCTAAGCAGGGCAGATTCTGTCACATCCTGGAGATTGACATTTATTGTAGTATGGATATCAAAACCTTCGACCGGTCGAATCTCAGATCCATCATGAAGTGGCCGCCACTTACCTCCGGCCATTTTCTGGTAAAGTGCTTTACCATCTTTGCCGGCCAGATATTTATTAAAACTATATTCAATTCCTGCGCCTTGATTGTTGTCATTTACAAAGCCAACCGTTCTGTATCCCAGATATGAAAATGGCCTTACTCTTCTATCAATTTTTTCGAAGATGACTCCTCCTTTTAATCTTCCTTCTCTAAAAATTGGCCAATTAGCCATAACTTTTTTATCCTGGTATTTCACCAACTTTCTATTCAGGATAAGGTATTCTCTACCGCCAAGTCTCGCATTGTTTATTTTTCTTTTATAATAAGCTCTATTGTGGTCATTGAAATGCCAAGACAATTTATAGGCAAGAGAGTCAATGCCCAATTTGTACACGTTACTGCTAGCCCTTGTAGGATCAAATGCAATGCGGTAAGAAGGTAAAGAAGTTGCCAAAAGGCTACCATTGTCACTATAAATATTGCCACGTGTTGCCGATACCGATCTATATTGTAAGTCGATCTCTTCAGCCAATTTTGCCCACTTCTTATCATCTGCATTTTGCAGTATAATTATCCTGGCAATTACCGCAATGGCAAAAACCAAGATGATTAGAAAAGCAATTCTAACCCTTAGAATAATGGACTTCCTAATATTCACCTTTCTTAATTACAATTTTATGCGGTGGCGTATGACTTTCTTTTAAACCAATTTTACTTACCTTTCTGGCAACTTCTGACTGCTTACTGGCAAACATAAAATCTGCTTTGAGCGAAGTGTAATCTGCTCTTAACTCTTCAACTTCTACTTGAATCTTGTCAATTTTCCTTATTGTCTTCTCTGCCCAGTGATTATTCCCGATATAAAATATTCCTATAGCTGTCAAAAAAAATGTATGCGGAAGATATTTTGCAGGCAAACCACCGTCAAATAAGGTATTGAGATTGAGCTTGTTTCCTATCACAGAAAATAAGCTTGCCCTATTTCCCTTTCCTTTTTTTATTTTATATGTATTTAGCGCCATCCTATATCTTTTTTGCAATTCTCATTTTAGCACTTCTCGATCTGTTATTTTCAAGTATTTCCAATTCATCCGCCACAACTGGTTTTCTAGTAACAGGTTGCAAAGGTTTCAGTTCGTTTCCGAAAACATCTTTATCGACATCACCATAAAATTTACCTTTATTGAAATAGTTCTTGACAAGACGATCCTCCAATGAGTGATAAGAAATGACGACGAACCGACCTCCTGGCTTCAATATTTTAGTACAGCTGACAAGCATTTCTTTAAGCACTTCCAACTCATTATTGACCTCAATCCGCAAAGCCTGAAACACTTGAGCAAAATATTTGAACTCTCTTCCTCGAGGTGCAAAACCGGCAAGTATCTTTTTCAGTGTCTCATTAGTTTTTATTGGAGATAGATTTCTGGCATTTACAATGGCATTAGCAAGACTTTTAGCATTTCTCACTTCTCCATACATCCCAAATATTTTATGCAAATCTTGCTCTGAGTATTTATTGATTACCTGCTTGGCGCTTTTTGATGAATCCTTGTCCATGCGCATGTCAAGATCTCCATCAAACCTAGTGGAAAACCCACGCTCCGGAGTATCAATTTGATAGGAAGAAACACCCAAATCTGCCAAGATACCATCTACGTGATCGACACCGTGGATTTTTAAAAACTTATCGGCATATCTGAAATTGTTCTTTATGAATTTAAATGACTTGCTGGTGAGACGTTCAGCATTTTCTGCTGCATCCGGATCCTGATCAAAAGCAAATAATCGCCCTTCTTTGATATGCTCCAGAATAGCCATAGCATGTCCTCCTCCACCAAAAGTTAGATCGACATAAATGCCATCAGGATTAATTTGCAAACCTTCAATACTTTGCTTCAACAGAACTGGTTTATGGTAGGTCATGGCTGTAAACATCACTCCGTTAAATGTTTTTGTGCTAGCTTTGAAAATTCTGAACTATCGTTGATAATAAACTCACCATACACTACCTTATCCCAAAGCTCTATCCTGTTTCCCATTCCTACCAGGATGATTTCTTTCTCAAGCCTGGCATATTTCAACATCGTTTTGGGAATGAGTAATCTGCCGGCACCGTCTAATTCTACTTCAGAAATCCTTCTGAAAAAATTTCGTTGTAGTCGTCGAAACTCTTCGTTGAATTCATTCATAGAAGCTATTCGAGAATAGATTTTTTTGTACTCTACCAATGGATACAACACCAGGCATGGCTCTAACCCCAAGCTCAATACAAGCTGGTTGCCAGATACTTCAGGGAGTTTTGCCTTAACCTTAGACGGCAAAGTCAGCCTGCCTTTTGCATCTATTTTACATTCATATTCACCGGTGAAAAGAGACATTGGTTGAAAGAATTATTCTGTTCTATTTGAACAAAGATATCAATTATAGCCACAATATCAACCACTTTATCCCACTTTATGACACTTTTTTACATTTTTTTCGAATTAATTTAAATTAACTAACAGCAGCACACTGGCCTATTTGATAATATTGGGCAATCATTATGATAAACATGGTTACAATAATATTGGTGTGATGTAATAAGAGTGGGTGAAAGTGGTGGAAAACCTATCAGGTTGTGATCTGTAGTAGAATTAGCCTTCTGTCAATTGAGAGACTGCCGCACTTTTTCAGCCCACAACCAAAACAAAAAAGTTCGCAGTGACGTTCATGGTTGTGCCAAAATTAAGCTCTGGCAAATAATCTCATTGATTTCCAAACTCCTTTCTACCTGTCCGTGGTGGGGGGGGTATGTGAACCTAATTAAAAAATGCCTGTCCGATAGACCGGACAGGCATTTTTTAATTTATTTTTCTTTTGGTCTCCGAATTATACAGATTATTTTTCTTTTTCTGCGGTAACTTCAAGCATTCCTTCAGAAGTGGATGTCTTTCCAGACATTATTCCTTTCTTGATAGTCGCTTTAGTAGAAACATATTCACCTTCTACATATGCTCCAAATGAAACTTCGTCACCATTAACTTTTATATTTTTCATATTAATTTCATAATCACCAATTTTGATTACGCCTTCAACTACATCTCCTTTTAACGTAAAGATCAATTGACCTACAGAATACTCATATGGTGCTTCCGGTGCTTCATAGTTCCATGTACCAACAATATCTTTGGCTTTTACTGTAGCAAATGCATTTCCAATAAATAATCCAAAGATCAATCCTAAAACAATTCCATTCTTGATTACTAAACTTCTCATAACTTTTAATTAATTATAATGATTAAATAAATTTTTAAAACAAACTCAAAATTTTCATGTGACAATAATCGGGAAAAGATTTAGTTCAAATAATAATTATCTGCCAATTGGGATGAAAAATCATCATAAGGGATAAAAGATGTATAAAATTATCGGCTGTTTTGCTCGACCTTTTTCTTTATCAACCGTGTGAAAAATGTCTTGTAGTTCTTAGAAACGGGAATTGTCTCGTCAGGAAGGTTTTTCAATACCAAAGCAAGTCCTTGATTATTTTTCATAGAAACTGAGATATTATTAATATTTACCATATAAGATCTATGGCATCTTCTTATGGGGAATTCATCCAATTCTGTCTCCAATCTTTTTAACGAAGTGCGCACAAGCTCTTTTTGAATTTTTTCATTTTTAATAAAAAAAACTGTCACATAATTGTCTGCAGATCTCATAAATAATATCTGCTCAAGATCAACAGCCATATGCAACTCCCCATGCTCATCGAGGATGTTGACTAAGTGATTACTCGCAGCAAGCAAGACATCAATATTTTCTCCTTTTTGAGTTGTATGCAAATAAAATAGCACACCTGCATATGGAATTATTATCACAAGGGCAGTGTATTTGAAAGAAAGATATAATTCATTTATAACGTCAGTGCCCTTCAGCCCGGCTGTACCATAAATGAAATACATCGTGCTCGTGAGTAACGTTAACTCGACTAAAAACCAGAGCATGACACCATACATTTTAACGGTGTGAATTTTCAGCATCTCCTTGATAACTAACTGACTGATCATGAGCACAACCATGCCGATTACACCGAAGCTTGATAAAATGACAGGTAATGGAAGTGTAGGATTTTTGTACCATTGATCAACATTGAATGGAAGATATAAATTCATAAAAAAGATCACATATATCCCAGTCACGATGGTTAATAGCCAACGATTATTTTTGCGATCGAGCAAATGAAAAGGCTGATTTAAAAAATCTGCAATCACTATTTGTTGATATTTTTAGTACAATCGTCAATACTAAGTATTTTTATTTATCCGTAAAAATTTAGAATTCGATAAATATGGAAAACATTTGAAAACTGTATAATCTTGTCGAATTTGTCCGTGGACAAGATGCTTCTCATATTTGTAATTATCGATAATTATTCGGACGATTTTTCTGTAAAACGATAACTGCCATGAAATAATGGTAGCAGTATGCCTTATACAACAAAATTCCTTCAAGCGTTATTCTCAGCTTGACTGGGAATCTCTCACTGGTTGGGAATGAGAAAGCTCATGGTTTTTGGTAAGAAGCACAAATGCGGAATTGTTAATTTGGTTACAAAAATACCTATCTGATTATAAACGATTAGCTATCTTAGATAGAAAAATTAAATAAAAAAGTTACTTTTACTCTACTTTTTAATGCTTATTAAAATATTACCATATGACCATGATTAATAATCTAGCAACAAAAAATATGAATAGATATTTACATCCCCGATATAGTTTTTTTTCATTGTTGATTTTAGCGTTTTCCTTTTTGGTGTTTTCCAATAACGAAACCTATGCTCAGCTATCAGTTACTACCGAAGGAACACCTTTTACCATTGACTTTGACAATACAGTTACCGGAGTAAATAATGGGCAGTTTGCCGGCTCGGGTTTTCAACCAAGCCCAACTGTCGGAATGCTCGATTCTGATGGATTTGCCACAACTGGTCTGTCCGATGGTGATTTAGGATTTGGTGGCACCGGAACTTCAGGTGATTATGCCAGAGGAACAAGTACAGGAGGAGTGACTACAGGTGGTATTTATGGTTTTGAAGTGGCAAGTTCTGATTTTACACTTGGTTTTCAGCCAGGAGGGTCAGATTTGACCCCTGGAGATATTATTCTAAAAATAACAAATAATACAGGAGTTGATATTGCCACCATAGATATAAGCTATGAGATTTGGGAATTCAATGATCAAAGTAGATCAACTTCATTAAATTTTTCTCATTCTCCTGACGACATAACCTATGCTAGTGTGCCTTCTTTAGATTTTACTTCTGTCCAAACTGGAACTGCCCCTGATCCGCCTATTCCTCCTGGTCCATCATGGCAAATGGTCACAAGAAGTTATTCAATAGACATAAGTAGCACTCCTTTATCAAATGGCAATGATTTTTACCTGAAGTGGACAACAGATGATGTTTTAGGTAGTGGTAGTAGAGATGAATTAGCTCTTGATGATATATCTATTACGATGAAAGAACCAATAGCTCCAGATACCGATACTGAAGTATTGTCATTTGGCATTCAATCAGTTGCTATAGATATATCTTCCCTAAATACTACTGAAATTGATGCCTCAGAAGTATTTTGGTTTAAAGTTACGGATATGGGTACTGTCGATGGGTTGGAAACAATAATCCAAACAATAAGATTTGTGCCCGGTGCTAATAATAATGTAAGCTGGCTATCGCAGATTCAGGGTTTGCGAATTGATGACTTTATTGGAAGTTTTTATACAATCCTAAATACAGATATTACAGATAGTTATATTGATTTGACTTTTGCTGTTAATGAAATTAGTGTTCCTGACGGCGGAACGCTGAATTTTAGAGTTTGGACATATCTAAATACTACTGGAATTATAGATGATGGCAAGTTAGAATTTCAAATTGACACAGACGCTGTTGGTTTTTCAACACATACAAATAGTTCCACATTTGCTGGTAGCTTCCCGGGTGTAATAACCTCAAACACACACACGATCACAGTAGATGCCACAGAACTAAGATTTGTCCAGCAACCGATTGATGCCAACACAAATACGCCTATGGCAACAGATGTATCAGTTGAAGCTACGGATATAAATGGAAACAGAGACCTGGATTTTGTAGATAATGTTGATGTATCGTCCGATGGTACTTTGACAGGAGACCCTGTTGGTGTAGCAGCGGTTTTGGGATTAGCCACATGGCTCGAATCTACAGATCCTTTGATCCATACTGTAGCTGCTACCGGGCTGATGCTCACCGCCAGTTCGGGTATTCTAACCGATGGTATATCCAATACGTTTGATATCTTACAAGGAGCTGATCGTGTAGAAATTGCCAGTCAGCCTACAAAAGGTCAGGCCAATCAGGTGATTGGAGATATTGTATTGAGGGCTCTTTTGCCTGATTTATCAGTTGACACCAACTATACTGGAAATCTTTCAGTAAGTAAAAATAGTGGCCCAGGAAATATTTCCGGCACCTTAACCAAAACGGCAGTTGCCGGAGTAGCGACTTTTGATGACATTCAATTTGATGCGGATGGAGATTACACCATTTTAGCTTCAGGAGAAGTATATATGACCACTGCTATATCCTCAAATATTGAAATTGGCACTTTTTTCCAAGACTTTTCCTCTTGCCCACCAGCAGGGTGGTTGTCAGTTTTGATCAATGGAAATGGGTGGTCTTGCGGATCAGGGTATGCTTCCGTAAATGGTTTGGCAGGATCAGGTGCATCTGAGGCATGGTATGTAATGCCTTCAGTTGATTTCAGTTCTTTATCCAATGAGGTATTAACATTTGACTCCTGGACAAGTGGCACTGACATTACTCATCCAAGATTGGAAGTGCTGTATTCTATCGATTATTCCGGTATCGGAAATCCAAATGTTGCCAGTTGGACAAGCGTCGATTTTGGCCCTCCTTTAGAGGATTCGCAAGTGTGGGTTTCTTCAGGGTTAGTTGACTTGTCAAGTATTCCATCTGCAGCATATGTGGCATTCAGATATACTTCCAGCGGAACCACAGCAGGAGCCGCCACAGAATGGAGAATAGACAATGTTTCTATAACTGAAACCGGATGTGCAGCTCCGGCAACGCAAGCATCAAATCTGACATTCTCAAATGTCATGATAAACAATATGGATCTCACCTGGGACAATGGAAATGGAACGGGAAGAATGGTAATCGCAAGATTAGGATCGGCAGTTACAGAAGTCCCTGTTGATGGCACAAGTTATATTGCAGATGCAGCCTATGGAACTCCAGCGGCAGCGTTTGGCAGTTCGTTCGTGGTTTACAAAGGCAATGGCAATTCCGTTACTGTTACCGGATTGATCCCAAACACAACTTATCATTATGCCATTTACGAATATAATTGTAGCTCGACCAATCCTACGTTTAATGCCGTTAGCCCGGCAACAGGGAGCCAATTATCTGCAAACCCCAATGCTTCAGATATTATTACAGATGCAACATATGTATCCCCTGTGGATGTAGCCTATGGCACTTATCAGGCACCTGCGTTAACCATGAATTTTGGTAATTCTCTTGGCGTATTTGGCATGACATTGAGAGATGGTGGAGCTTTGGGAGCTACAGATACTTCACCAACAAGCTTAACCTCCATTACCATTTCTACGAATGGCTCTCGGGCACTTCGTGCTGTAGCTATTTGGGATGGTTCAACATTGATAAGCCCAACCAATGTAAATGGAGGAACTGAATTTACCATTGATTTATCAGGTACTCCAATAGTGGCAACTGATGGGTTAACAACAAATTTCGAATTACGAGTCACCTACATGGATGGAGCTTTTGTTGTGGACAATGAACAGGTTGTTTTTACAGTGACTGCCGCTACGGCAAACCCTGCCGGTACATTATTTACGGATCCTGATGCAGGAGGTGCTGAAAGTTCAAGTGCAGGAGATGACAATAGAATTAGGGTTATCGCCACATCTTTAAATATTGTTCAGGGGCCGCTATATTCCATTGCCACAAACGCAGTCTTTACTATTGAAGTAGAAGCCATCGATGCAAGAGACACAAGAGATCTTGATAAATCTTTGACAGTATCTAGCATTTTAGGAGTAGGAACACTAACTGCCGCATCAGGATTAACCAAACCAACAACAGACAGTACAGCACTTTGGACTGATTTAATTTATGATACTGCGGAAGATACTGAGTTTGAGATTAGTGACGGAGGTGGGTTAACAGTTTCAACGGGTGTGATAAAATCTGAACCCAGATTGGCAGTTTTCACTTTTACAGGGGCAAGTGGAAATGAAGTAACTTTTCCTACTGACAACCAACCTCTGAATATGTCGGTGAGTGTTATTTCCAGAGGTGCAAATATTTCTCCATCTTCTCTATCGGATGCTTTTAGTTCTAATAACTGGCCTGGTGCTGTAGATGTAGTTGGTAGCTATTATGAAATAACTTTAGTAGCCGATCCGGGATATGCATTTGATCTTACTTCTGCTGAATTTGATCACAGGAGATCTGGAACCGGCCCTGACAGATGGGAAGGAAGAAGCAGTGATGATGGTTTCGTTGGAGCTCAAACTGGAACAACAACCGGTAGTGGTGTCTGGAATAGAAACCAGGATCTTGCATTAACCTTTGTAGCTGAGGACTCTTTGGTTCTAAGGCTTTACGCCTACAGATCAGGTGGATCAGGTGGCTTAGGTGGCACATGGGCATTAGACAATATTGAGTTTTTTGGAACTGTAAATGATATCCAAGCCCCAGCATTTACAGCAACATTCCCACAATACGACAGCGTAGAGGTTGATGGCTTTGATCTCCAGGTTAATACCGATGAAGCTGCCACTGCATATTATATTGCTCAAGATCCATCAACTCCTGCGCCTTCGCAGGCACAAGTACTTGCCGGGCTTGATGGAAACGGCGTAGCAGCCGAAGGCAGTGGAAGTGTAAATATAACCGTTGCAGATAGCACATATAATGAAAGAGTTTCCGGTTTGGGCTTATTGACAGTTTATGATGTCTATTTTGTATTGGATGACGGGACAAACCAAGGTGCTGTTGTGCCATTTACAACTATCCCTCTTAGCGATAATGATACTGATTTTGCCAGTGCGACTCAGCCTGGAGGAACGACTATTTCTTCTACAGCTGACAACCCTGGAGATTCTGTGGCAGTGTTTAGTTTCAATGTAAGCGATCTTGGTACTGCAGATGGGGCACCTACACATGTCACAAGGCTAGTTTTTAATCCCGGTGGGGCAAATGTAGCCATTTGGCAGGATGTGATTGGCGGAGCGAGATTATATAACAACTCTCAATCTACTTCGATACCAATTTCCAACACCTCAATTATTGGTTCAATAATGGTTATTGACATACCCCTCGGAGCACTGACCGTAGCTGATGGAGCAAGTGACCAGGTCACATTATCTGTATGGTTAACCAGTGCGGTAACAGACAATGAGGTACTCGAATTTGAGATTGGAGGAAATGCTCATTTGAATGAAACCTATACCATTGGTTCGCAGTTAAATAGCACCTTAACAACCTTGACTTCAAATACGATTACTATTGATGTGGTAGCGACACGTCTAAATATTACAGCTCATACTATATCTATCCCTAATGAACTTACCGACATTACTTTGGATGTAGAAGCCGTTGACGCTAGCGGCAACAGGGATTTGGGTGAAAGTAGTAATGTTACGGTAGCACTTGGACAAGGAAGCGGGACAATTGGAGTAAACAGCCCTCCACCAACATTAACGCAAGCGTTGGCTAGTGGGTTTGTAGCCTGGACCAACCTTAGTTATAGTACTAATAGCGAATTCATTACACTCATTACGCAGAGTGGTACGCTGTTGGACGATACTACAGGAGTAATAAGTATTGGAAGCCCCAGCGATTTGATTGTAACTACTACTACTACTTTGTCAAGTGACTTAACTGTAAATAATGTGGATATTCAATCTCCTGGAGGAAATCTAACAATCAACTCTGGTGTAACCTTGAGTGTCTCAGGAGATTTTACTATTGATGGTGTGCTTAATGGCAATAGTGGAACAGTAAATTTTAATGCAAGTCTAAATGCCTTACAACTAATTAATGGCACAGCTTCACCTGTAAATTTTTACAATATAACTGTTACCAATAATGGCAGTAGTGGAGTGCGGGCAGAAGTAAATATCAATTTACACAATACACTCTCTATGGCCAACAATTCAATAATTGATGTCGATGGAGCAAGTGATGATAAAAATTTCAGGATAGTTTCTACATCTTCCTACACCGCAAGAATTGGTGCGATGGGTGATGGATCAATGATAAATGGTGAAGTTGTCTGGCAGCGAAGTTTGAGGTCAGGACCAGAAGGATGGAGATATATCGGTATCCCAATAAAAGGACAAACACTTGGTGGAATCAGTGACGATGTATGGATTCAGGGTGTTACAGGATCAAGGCCTGGATTCTGGACAAATATTGGTACATATAGTGAACCAACAGGAACTACCGGTCAAAACGGAACTGACGGATGGATAGATTTTACATCAACTGCAAATTCAATTAATGTAGGTGTAGGCATGAAGCTTTGGCAATGGGATAATAATTATGATCCAGAGCAAACGATTACTCTTAAAGGGCTTCCAACTATTGGCGACGGTGGGGACAATATCGCCGGTACTGGAGAATCATACACTTTCCCAACTGCATCATTTACCCCAAGTTCATTAGATGGCGGAGGATGGAATTTCTATGCAAATCCTTATCCTTCTGAACTGGATTGGGACAATGTCGATGCAACAGCTTTCGGTTCAGAAGCAGTCTATGTCTGGAATCCCAATACGCAAAATTACGGTACTTATAGTACTACTACGGGAGTTGGCACCGGGGGAGTCTCTCAATATGTGTCATCAGGCCAGGGATTTTTTGTGAAAGCAAATAACGGAACCTCAGTGTTGTCCATGACGGAAGCCTCAAAGGCTTCTGCAGATGGAAATTCTTTCCTAAGAAAATCAGATGAAACTTTCCCTCAAATGTTGGTAAAAATAATCTCTGACAATGACAATATTGATGAAACAGCTATCACCTTTATGGACATGGCTACCAATGGATTTGATGAAAAATTTGATGCTATAAAACTTGCCGCTGGCTGGGTAAATTTATCTTCCAGAATTGGAGAAGATAAAAAAATAGTGATAAATGCCATGGGAGAATCCAAAGGCGTGCAGTTAATCAAGCTGAATATTGATCCTTTCTATTTTGGAAATTATACACTTGAATTTCCAAAAATTGAATCATTTTCTGAGGGAGCCATCATGAAACTCAAAGACAATTATCTGGATAAATCAGTTGTGATTAATGCGTCTTCTAAATACAATTTTAAAATTACGGAGAGCATACCAGAGACATTTGGAGGAGATCGGTTTGAAATTCAATTTGTTGAGCCTGTGAAATTCAGATTTGATGATATTAGTGCCAAGTCTGGGAAGGAATTTGTAATGCCTGTTTATGCAGATCAATTATCAGATGTGTTAAATGCCAAAATAGCAATGGGCTGGGATAATGAGACACTCATTTTTGTCGGAATAGAAGATACTGGAGTAGCAGATATTAATGATTTTGATTTGAGTAAAGTTGAGCAAGGATTGCTAAGTTTAGAAGCAGGGTACGACTTGCCATTAGATTTGCCCAATAATACACAGTTGTTTTCCATTAGGTTCAAGGCCAATGGCGCTTCAAATGAAGCTAATATAAAATTCGAACGCACATCAATGGGCATCAAAGCAATTGGTGATATTGATATGCCTTTCTACACAAAGGATGTAGTGATAAATATTCTTCAAAATAAATTTGTGGCTGGAGAAGTTTTCACATACACGGGCAAACCTGTTAATGCGGTAAATATAAAAGTAGAAGGTGATGATATTCTTGAGAATATTACTGATAACCTCGGGACTTATTCGTTAGATACTTATGAGCAATCGAATTATTCAATATCTGCAACTAAATCTGATGATTCTAAATTGAATGAATCCGTCACCACTTTGGATATTATCAAATCGAGAAGACATATTTTACAAATTGATGAATTTACCAGTCCATATCAAATTGTTGCTGCCGATGTAAATGTTTCTAAGTCATTGACTGCACTCGATTTGGCTCAAATGAGAAAAGTGGTACTGGGTATTGATGAAGGATTCGTTGATGGATTAAATTGGCTGTTTATTCCAGAGACTTATGACCTTTCAGGTGATCCATTCAATTTTGAAACAAGTGTGGATATTTTCCTATCTGAGCAGGATCTAAACATGGATTTTGTCGCAGTGAAAATCGGCGATGTAAATAATTCATGGACTGGAGAAAACAACAACAGGTCTTCGAAGGGTGAGATAGAACTAAACCTGGAACATCTCAAATTAATGGATGAATTGATAGAGATACCTATTGTGGTTTCAGATTTCAGAAATATAAGTGGGTATCAGTTTACTATTTCATGGGATGCAAACCAACTGGAGTTTTACACTATGGAGAATATGGCAGTTGAAGGTTATTTCAATGAGCAGCTAATTGAAGATGGTGTTCTCACCACGATGTGGGATGAATTTAATGGAAAGTCCATAGACTTGGATGATGGTACTGTATTATTTGTATTGAAATTTAATCCATTACACGAGGATGCAAAAAGTGTAGTCGATCTCAGTTCTAAGGTAACAAAAGCTGTTGCAATTGATGGGAATTTGAATACTGTTGCAATCAAATCTGTTTCTGCAAATGTAAATCTCAATGAGTTAAGAAATGGAAATCTTAAGTTATTCCAAAATGTTCCGAATCCATTTGAGCAATCGACTGATATAAGATTTAAAATCGCAAAAGCAGGTAAGGCTAAACTTTCAATAATTAATCTTCTTGGTGAAACAATATTTGTTCACGAACAAGATTACGATACCGGAGTTTACAGTTTTACTTGGAATAAAAGTGATAGTAATAGACCAGTTTCATCAGGTGTTTATTTATACCGAATTGAAAGCAATGGGGTCGATGTTGTGAAAAAGATGTTGATAAAGTAAGTAGCATTCAAAAAAATAATTCGTAAAAAAAAGGCCAATAAATGTTGGCCTTTTTTATGCTCATCGGCATACTATTTTATCAATTAAGAATAATCAAATAATGATTAACCATTTTGATAAATCAGCAAAATAGTGAAGGTAAAACTACCAGGATTATCAGTTAAGATATTGATACCAATTGCATTGGTTTTGCCAGCTTGGGTATTTTATATGTTTATTCAAGATAAATGGTTTTTATTTGCTGATTTATGGTTTATGCCCGTAACCATGGTTTTTGGATCATTTATAGCAGGGGCAAGCGCCGAAGGTGGTGGCGCAGTTGCTTTTCCGGTGATGACGCTGATATTCAATATCCCTCCCGAAGTAGCTCGAAATTTCAGTCTGGCCATCCAATCAATTGGTATGACTACGGCATCTTATTTAATAATAGTAAAAAAATTTAAAGTTGAATATGGTTATTTATGGTTGGTGAGTCTGGGAGGATCTTTAGGGATAATTTTAGGAACAATCTATTTAGTGCCAATTATTCCTGCCCCTTTTGCCAAAATGTTATTTGTGTCATTTTGGTTAAGCTTTGGAGTAGTCCTTTATTATATCAATGTCATTTACAAAAGGAAAACAATTGATCGGTTGCCCAATTTAGGAAATACGGAAAAAATTTCCATTGTTCTTGTAGGAATAATCGGAGGTGGGTTGAGTTCTCTTTTAGGAAGTGGTTTGGATATTTTCAGCTTTAGTTATGTGACCATGCGTTATCATCTTAATGAAAAGATTGCCACTCCAACCAGCGTTATCATTATGGCCATCAATTCAGTAACTGGATTTTTCCTTCATTATTTTATCATCAATGATTTTGGGCAGCAAGAATTTAACTACTGGATATTGTGCATCCCTGTGGTAGTTTTCGGAGCGCCATTGGGGGCATATTTTATTAATAACAGGACAAGGGGATTTATTTCTAAGTTTTTATATGTGGTGATCATAGTTCAATTTATTGGGGCACTTCTCATTATCAAACCTTCAGGTTATTTATTATTATATTCTGCAGCAGTATTTTTGTTTGGATTAATTTTCTTTTTTGGTTTTACACGACTAAATAAATCTAAACTGAACAATTAGAAATGTTTTCATTTTGACATTTGCGGCTAAACAAAAATAAAATTTTCGAGTTATTGAAATGATTATGTACTAATGATCGTTATACAATCGAATAAATTTTGAATAAATATTAAAGTTATGAAAAAGCCGCTAAAAAAAATTC
This sequence comes from uncultured Roseivirgaceae bacterium, assembly GCA_964423255.1. GTDB lineage: Bacteria > Bacteroidota > Bacteroidia > Cytophagales > Cyclobacteriaceae > JAAUQL01. Next base: position 15,669 of record CAYREN010000008.1, read on the forward strand.
TAAATCTTACTATTGCACTTATTGTACTTATCGTAGTTTTTATTTCTACCTCAGCATGGGTTTAAAGGTACAAATACAAGTTCTGGGTATGCAAGATATCATGTAAAAGAAAATAAAAAAGGAGCGGCATATGTAGCTCCTTTTTTATTGAGCGGATGCCACGATTATCGAACCCAAATAAATTATTTATCAATTATTTGAAATTAAATCATATTGATGATGAATTAGAGAAGATTTTTAAGCTAGTGATGAATAAAAACTGTGTGAAAAGTGTGAGTTGGTATTTGAGTTTTGAGGAAAACATTTTATTGTACAAGTAGGTTGGTCTTGTTCTCTACTCACACGCAAAACTGTTTGTGAACCTGGAGGGATTCGAACCCCCAACCTCCTGATCCGTAATCAGGTGCACTATCCAGTTATGCTACAGGTCCGACTTGCTAAAAAATGTTAATTTTTGTTAAGCGGTCGCAAATTTAGGCAAATAAATTCCGTTATAAAAGAAAATCTTGTTTACCATCATTTAAAAAATACTATCTTTGCCGTTTAATTTATTTTTATGGTTATATCACAATTGAAACTCAAACATTCTATACTTTTTATTGCGTTTACGCTTTGTTCATCAACTATTTTTGCTCAAGAAGCTACGCCTAAAAATACTAAAGCCAATCGTACCAGTAAACTCATTCAAGAGAAGGCAGGTCGTCCAGATATACCAGGTGATTTAATGATTGAATTCGGTTATAATTGGGTTCAAGAACACCCTCCCGGGTATGGATTTAAAACTGCAGGAAGCAGAACGTTTAATGCCTACTATTTATATGAAATGAATATTGGAGAATCATCGTTTTCATTCCATCCGGGAATTGGATTCGGAACGGAAAAATATGCCTTTGACAAAAATATAACATTGGGCTACGGACAGGATAGCCTGGGAAATAGCGAAGTTCAATTCATTCCATTAGATAGTATTTATGGAACGGGAGTCTCTTTTAAGAAATCTCAATTCAATACCAATTATATCGACATTCCTTTGGAAATACGATGGAGGTCAAAAAAATACGACCCTCGCGCTTCATTAAAAGTTACAATTGGTGGAAAAATTGGTTATATGTTTGATAGCAAAACCAAGATTAAATACACTCAAGATGGAGAAACTAAAAAAACAAAACAAAAAGAAAAATTTGAATTGAGTTCACTTCGATATGGGATATATGCTAAAATTGGCTTTGGTGGATTTGGTGCATATTATTATTACAGCTTATCCGACTTATTCAAAAAGGACAAAGGTCCAATGGGCACCACAATGTATCCTATGACTTTTGGCTTGTATCTTGCATTATTTTAAAATATTTATCCGCATGATAGTGATAAGGAATTGTAATCCTTTTTTATAAATCGCATCATTATTCCATTAAAAGTCTACTTATTCAATGGAACTACATGAAAATGTAAATCGAGAGAAAACAAAAAATTAATCCAAATATCATTCCTGCATAAACCTGTTTGGGTGTATGAGCGTTTAAATGCAACCTGGAAAAAACAACTAATCCAGATAAGAAGACAACAAAAGCTAATAATAGCTTGAAATGTGCGAATGGGTAAAATGAACTTATTGCAATAAGGAATCCAATCATCCCACCAATCCCTGCACCATGTACGCTTATTTTCCAATAATTTGTTATCAGTGTTAATATAAAAAGTAAACTTGTGGTAGTGGTAAACACTATAAAGATCAGATTGTTGATATTTAATTTGGTATAAAACATATATGCAGTAATTCCATAAAAACAAGTTACAAATAGAAATGGTGCGACTCTTTGTTTCTTTTCAACCAGATTAATGTCAGTAATAAAATTTGAAAGCCTTAGCGTACCTATGCTAATAGCAGGAATGACAGTGGTCACTAAAAAAATAATCACCAATACTTGCCAAAGTGACTCTAGTGGCAAAGGTTGCATCAATGCTGGTGCCAACATCATAATAATCAAAAATAGATAAGAAGACATCAATAATGGATGTAGTATTATTGAGATGATATACGCAAATCTATCCCCCACTATAGCTCTTTTCTAAGTCTGGCAACAGGTATATTAAGTTGCTCTCTGTATTTGGCAACTGTTCTTCTGGCGATATTATATCCTTTTTGTTTTAATGACTTCTCCAATTTATCATCCGAAAATGGCTTTTTCTTATCTTCACCATCAATTAGCTCCTTAAGATAATTTTTCACTTCCCTGCTGCTTACATCATCTCCCGATACTGTGGAAATACCTTCTGAAAAGAAATATTTTAATGGAAAAATCCCAAATTCTGTTTGAATGGATTTACTATTTGCTACCCTGGATATTGTTGAAATATCCATATTTATTTGATTTGCGATATCTTTTAATATCATTGGCCGAAGTTTGCTTTCATCACCAGTAAGGAAAAAATCATACTGAAAATTAATGATTGCTCGCATGGTGTTCAATAAAGTTTGCTGCCTTTGTTTGATGGCATCTATGAACCATTTGGCTGAATCAAGCTTTTGCTTTACAAATGTTGCAGTTTCTCTGAGTTTTTTATCCTTCTTCTTTGTCTTGCGATAGGTATCCATCATTTCTGAGTAAGATCGTGAAACCTTTAGTTCAGGTGCATTTCTAGAATTTAATGTTAGATCAATTTTTCCATTATTGTTGGATGCCAAAAAATCAGGAATTAAATATTGGGTTTTTATCATTTCACCCGTGGAAGATCCCCCCGGTTTTGGGTTGAGTTTTGTAATTAAATTAACTGTTTTTTTAAGTTCTTCTTCATTTTCGATATTTAGTTTTTTGACAATTTTATCATAGTGTTTCTTGGTAAAATCTGTAAAACAATTTTCTATTATTTCTATTGCCAGTTCAACCTCTGGGGTATGATCCAATTTTCTTTCCAATTGTAATAACAAACATTCTTGTAAGTTTCTTGCAGCAATTCCCGGAGGATCAAATGTTTGAATTTTTCTTAATATTTCTTCTATTTCATCAATATCTGTTTCTATATTCATACTAAACGCAAGATCGTTTATTATAGACCCCAGATCTCTACGAATATATCCGTCATTTTCAATGCTTCCAATTAGTTGGGTGCCAATAACTTCTCTTCGCTCATCTAACCCAAAAAAACCAAGCTGAGAAACGAGATGCTCATTTAGAGTAGAGGAGGTAGCCAATGGAAAATCTTTGTCTTCCTCATCAGGATTACTTCCGTCGCCTTGCATTTTGTATCCACTATAATCATCATGCAAATAGTCTTCAAAACTGATATCATCTTCACTAGTTTCCACTTTGTCATCAAACTCTTCTGTTTGATCTACCTGCTCTTCCGGCACTTCGGCGCCTTCTTCCAAAGCAGGATTAGACTCCAATTCTTCTTCAATACGAGTATTTAACTCAATTGTTGGAATTTGAAGCAACTTTATAAATTGTATCTGTTGCGGAGATAACTTTTGACCTAAGGTCTGAATTAATCCTAATTTTTGCATAAAAGGTTAATCATCTTTCTATTTTTTCAAATTTAATATAATTACTTGATTCTTTAAATAAAGATTTGATCCGATAAAATTCCAGATCAATAAACAATATATAAACCAACAAGGTTCAATACTTTTGTTAAATTTGCGCTTCTTTTTAGACTGAGAATCTTGGTATTAAAAAGACTGACTTTCAAATAATTGAACACCTTTTAAACAAATTATTTTTTATAATAATTTTTGAAATAAGCTTAGAATCAAATTTATTCTCAGGCAAATTTAGTTTTATAAAATTACTTGTGTGATCATGGCAAAGCGAACCAAAATTAAATATTTGTTGTCCGACCCTAAAATTGGTGAGGAAACAATTGTAAAGGGATGGGTGAGGACAAAAAGAGGTAACAAAAATATAGCATTTATTGCCATTAATGATGGTTCTACTATACAAAATTTACAGGCTATTGCCGATCTGGAAAAAATGGATGATGCAGTCATGAAACTCGTGACAACTGGTGCATGTATTTCTGTAAAAGGGGAAATTGTAGTTTCTCAAGGCAAGGGACAATCTGTAGAATTATTGATTTCAGAAATGGAGGTATTGGGAGAGGCCAACCCAGAAGAATATCCATTGCAACCAAAAAAACACACATTGGAATTTTTAAGAGAAATTGCACATCTTAGACCCAGAACAAATACTTTTGGTGCAATATTTAGAGTGAGACATGCCATGATATTTGCAGTTCACAATTTTTTTAATGACAAAGGATTCTACAATCTTCATTCACCAATAATCACGGGTTCAGATGCTGAAGGTGCTGGTGAAATGTTTAGAGTATCTACATTGAGTCTTGACAACCCTCCTAAAACAGAGGAAGGAAAAGTAGATTTTTCAAAAGATTTTTTTGGTCATGAAACGAATCTAACTGTATCGGGTCAGCTTGAAGGAGAGTTGGCTGCAATGGCGCTATCAGATATTTATACTTTTGGCCCAACTTTCAGGGCCGAAAATTCTAATACTACCAGACACTTGGCTGAATTCTGGATGATAGAACCAGAAATGGCTTTTTACGACATCAATGACAATATGGACCTCGCTGAGGAGTTCTTGAAGTATCTGGCAAAATATGCGTTGGACAATTGCAAGGATGATTTAAACTTCCTCAATACCAGACTTCTTGATGAAGAGAAAAATATGAAACAAGAAGACAGAAGTGAGTTTTCTTTGATGGAACGTCTGCAATTTGTAGTGGATCAAGATTTTGAACGAGTCACTTACACAGATGCAATTAGTATTTTAAGAAATTCAAAACCTAACAAAAAGAAACGCTTTAAATATTTGATCGATGAATGGGGTGCAGATTTACAATCTGAACATGAACGCTTTTTGGTAGAGAAGCACTTCAAAAAACCAGTGATCCTTTATAACTATCCAAAGAATATTAAGGCTTTTTATATGCGTCAAAATGACGATGGAAAAACAGTAAGAGCCATGGATATTTTATTCCCGGGGATAGGCGAAATTGTTGGTGGGTCGCAAAGGGAAGAGAGATACGAATTGTTGAAATCAAGAATGGAAGAAATGGATATTCCTCCAGAAAGTATGTGGTGGTATTTGGAAACCAGAAAATTTGGTACCGCACCTCATAGCGGCTTTGGTCTGGGTTTTGAGCGATTAATGATTTTTGTGACAGGTATGAAAAATATTCGCGATGTTATCCCTTTTCCAAGAACTCCAGGAAGTGCAGAATTTTAAACTTTAGCTATATCTAAAAAAGAATCTCTTTGTACCGGAATATAATTACCGAAAGAGCAACTGTTAAATATATAATATTTACCGGCAGCCCAATCCTGAAAAAATCTTTGAATTTGTATCCACCTGGTCCATATATAATCAGGTTGGTCTGATAGCTAATAGGTGTGAGAAAGGCAGCTGAAGCCGCATAAGCAATGGTAAGGAAAAATGGTTGCCCATCTATACCCAAATTGTTACTGATGGCATAGGCCAAAGGAAATGAAATTGATACAGCCCCAACATTGCCTATAAATGAAGCCAATAAATTGGTGATGATTAACAAGCCAATCAAGATAGAAATATTTCCATACGGTTCTAGAAAGCTTATTAAACTCATCGCAACCATATTGCCTGCATTTGTTTTTATAATCGCTTGACCAATTGCCAGTGAAAAAACAAGAATAATGATCATATTCAAATCCAATTCTCTTTTTACGTCTTGGGTCGTGATAAGGTTAAATCCTATCATGATACAAATTATTATCAACAAAGCGGGAAAGAGGGTAAGTTGGCTAAATATCAAGAGTATAATTGCACATATTGCCATTAGTCCAAGTGCATAAAATTTCTTATTTCCAGGCTTTACTATGTTTTGTATCTTAGAAACCACAAATAGATCTCTGTATATTTCTACTCTGTTTCGAAAATCTGTTCCGGTATATAGCAAAAGCAAATCACCAGCTTGCAATACAATGTCTCCAATTCTTCCGCTTACTTTTTTTCCATTTCTATGTATTGCTACAATGGCTGCATTATACCTGTTTCTAAAATCACTCTGTTTTACTGTTGAATTAATCAAACTGGAATAATTATTCATTACAGCTTCAACAATTTCGGCATTGTCGCTATCATACGATCTGGCTGTGGAGGGTAATTCAATCCCTAAATCTGAATTAATAAGATCTACAATATCTTTGGTATTTCCTGCAAAGAATAAAATGTCTGCCTCAGCCAATATTTCGCTTGGTCCAACAGGAGATATCATTCTAGATCCGCGCAATATTTCTACAAGAAATACACCTTTCAAATTTCTCATGCCAGCCTCGACCAAATTCTTGCCAATTAATTTAGAGCTGGATAATAATATTGTTTCTACAATGTATTCTCTTTTATTTTCAGAATAGGTTTCCAATATATCTTTATGATCTGGAAGTAATTTGTATCCTATAAATATTATAAATAATATTCCTGTTATAGTTACTGACAATCCAATAGTAAATAAATCTTCAAATAAGAGAGATGGGTGTTGGTAGTCTTGCAAAAAACCATTAAGCACCAAAGTAGTGGAGGTGCCGATTAAGGTAATCATCCCTCCCATTATTGTAGCATATGATAAAGGAATCAAGAGTCTTGATGGGGCGATATTATTTTTTTTCCCCCAATCAACTACGTAGGGGGTCATTAATGCAACTACGGGAGTGTTATTGATAATAGAACTTAAAACAGCAACCTGGCTCATCATCCGAAACATAAATCCTCTATAAGATTTAGCTTTACTAAAAATCACATCGAATAAAGACTCAAGTTGGAAATTTTTCCTTAGGCCTGTAGTGATCAATATGAGCATTAAAATGCTTGCAATAGATTCATTTGAGAATCCTGACAATACCTCTGCGGGTGTAAGAATCCCTGTAATGGAAAAAAGCAGGACTGCCAATAAAAAACTTACTGATGCTTTCAGGTATTCCTTATATATTAAAAGGAAAATAATGAAAACAATAAAAATGACGAACCATGGCTGAAAGTTTTCAGCTATCATAAAATTATATTATAAATATCAATGTCAAATAAATACATTTGATTTTGAAGAACCAACATAATCTTAGTTTTAATATCAAGAACAAATTTATATGGACGATCTTATGTTTCCTCCTTTTGAATTCAGGGTAAAAAAAACTAATGGTAAGCATGCAATATTTGATATTATAAGAAAAAAATATATTGTCTTGACACCGGAAGAATGGGTAAGGCAACACCTTATTCACTATCTTATAAACCAATTAAATTATCCAAAATCATTGATTTCAGTTGAGGATGGGATGAAAGTAAATAAGATGATAAAAAGAAGTGATGTCGTAGTTTATAATCGCAATGGAGAAATATTCCTGGTGGTTGAATGCAAATCGACTAAAATAAAATTGACTCAAAAATCCATGGATCAACTTTCTATCTATAATCAACACTATAAATCCGACTACATCGCACTGACAAATGGACTCAAAGTATTTGTTTGCCAGATTGATTACAAAAATAAAAAACCGCTATTCATAAATCATTTTCCAGAATTTGATACAAAAAATTGAAAACACCTGCACCATTTATTAATCATGTAATAAGCCTTATAGACGCCGCCCACATCCTCTAAAATATTATAATATCAATTATTCCATGTGTACTATACGACGCAAGGAAGAAGCTCTCCTGAGCAAGGTGGACACTTGCTTTAAATGCTTCAATTACTATCTTCCCAATTATTAGGCTAAGCCAAAAAACTTAATAATATTCCAGCAGCTACTGCCGATCCGATAACGCCTGCAACATTTGGTGCCATGGCATGCATCAACAAATGATTTGTCGGGTCAGCTTTCAATCCCTCATTTTGGACTACCCTGGCACTATCAGGAACAGCGGATACTCCTGCAGCACCCACTAATGGATTTATTTTATTATCATTTTTCAAAAACACATTCATAACCTTGGCAAACATCAATCCGCCCGCTGTTGCTATCATAAATGAAAGTGCCCCCAAAATGAATATCAACATGGATTCTGAGGTCAGAAAAACGTCGGCCTGCGTAGATGCACCAACAGTCAACCCTAAAAGAATAGTCACAATATCAATCAGTGAATTTCTGGCAGTGTTGGCTAATCTTTCAGTTACACCAGATTCTTTAAGAATATTTCCGAAAAACAACATGCCCAACAATGGCAACGCACTTGGAGAAATAAAAGTTGTAAGTAATAAACCAATGATCGGAAACATAATTTTTTCTAACTTTGATACAGCTCTGGGTGGCTTCATCCTAATTTTTCTTTCCTTTTCGGAGGTTAAAAGTTTCATGATGGGAGGTTGAATTACCGGCACCAGAGCCATATACGAATAGGCAGCAATGGCTATCGGACCAATTAGATTTTTTACTGTTGTTCCATCAGCTAATAAATTTATCCCATTAGCCAATTTTGAAGATAAAAATATAGCAGTTGGGCCATCTGCCCCTCCTATGATACCAATCGCCCCAGCTTCCGGAGCGCTAAAACCCAAGGCGAGTGCCCCTAAAAATGTAAGGAATATACCTATCTGAGCTGCTGCACCAAGTAGTACCAATCGTGGATTACTGATCAAAGATGAGAAATCTGTCATGGCTCCAATACCCAGAAAAATTAATGGGGGATATACACCTTTTACCACGCCCAAATACAAATAGCTCAAGACACTACCCTCTTCATAAATACCCACTTGTAATCCCGCATCATGGACAAAAGGTATATTACCAATTAATATCCCCGTCCCTATTGGCACCAGAAGTAGCGGTTCGTAATCATACTTTATAGCCAGAAAAATAAATAGGAGCCCTACTATAATCATGGCCACATGACCTATTGTGACGTTTTTAAATCCTGTATATTTTAGAAAAGTTTCTATTCCTTCAGCCACTCCACTTTTCTTCTTTACCACATCGTTGGTTCTATTGACAGATTCTACACTAGTGATTTCACTTGAAGAACTCAATGATTTTTCTTCCAATTTACTACCCATGAAGAAGGAAAATAATGTAGATAGAATTGCTATAATTCCTATTACTGTTACTAATTTTCTCATTGGTAAATTATTCTATTTCCACTAATATATCTCCTTGCAATACTGAATCTCCTTCAGCAACAAGAATTTTATTTACTTTGCCACCCTTTTCTGCCAAAATGTTATTTTCCATTTTCATCGCTTCGAGGATAAGAATTGGCTGCCCTTTTTTTACTTTATCTCCTACTTTCAAAATGAGTTTAAAAATAGTCCCTGGTAATGGAGCAACAACTTTACTCAACCCCGAAGCGGGTTTTGGTTTTTCTTCCTTAGTTGGTACGGGTTTTGATCTTACCAATTTTGGAGTTTTTATTGTCTTAACTTCCTCTGCAAGTTCCACATGATAGACAGATCCGTTTACATCAACTTCAGCAATATTATCTTCAAACGATTTTACTTGTACTTCGTATTCGTTTCCCCGAATAGTGAATTTGAATTTTTTCATAATTAAAATCTTCTATTAAGACCCTTTGTTACATTATAAATTTTTGAGCTCCATGGTGAATATCTTTTTGAAATCTTCCTGATAGTAAGAACTGTTTTCTCATCATCATGCATTTCATTGAAAAACAAATGTAATGCAGTACTAATGGCAGCGCTTACCTCTCCAGTTATGGTAATATCTTCGACTACTATTTCTTCCATACCTTTCTTTTTCATCTTCCTTTTTAGATTCCTTTTGATTATATAAGACAATAAAATCGGGATATATTGAAAAACTAAATAGAGGGCAATCAATGCCACGAAAACAATCATGTATCCAACAAATGCAAGCGTGGTATATTCTGATGTTATCCTTGACAAATCGAATACTACTTCTCCTAATAAGTTCATACTTGTTTTTTATAATGGGATATTAGAATGTTTCTTTGGTGGGTTATAATCTTTCTTAGTTGATAAGGTTTGCAAAGCTCTTATTATTCTGAACCTTGTATTACGCGGCTCAATAATATCATCGATGAAACCATACTTAGCCGCTTGATAAGGGTTTGCAAATTTTTCCTCATATTCAGATTCTTTTTCTAGAATGTATTTTGATCTTTCAGATTCATCTTGGATAGCACTAATGTTTCTTCCCTCCAATACTTCTATAGCTCCTTTTGCTCCCATAACAGCAATTTCAGCTGTTGGCCAGGCATAATTTATATCTCCCCTTAATTGCTTACAACTCATTACATCATGAGCACCACCATATGACTTGCGAAGTGTAATGGTCACTTTTGGTACAGTAGCTTCACCATAGGCAAATAGTAATTTGGCACCATGAATTATTATTCCGCCAAGTTCTTGGCTACTACCAGGTAAAAATCCAGGAACATCAACTAAAGTTACTATAGGAATATTAAATGCATCACAAAACCGAACAAACCTGGCTGCTTTTATAGATGCATTTATATCCAGCACACCTGCCAAAAAATTTGGTTGATTGGCTACAATACCTGCTGGTGCACCATTGAATCTGGCAAAACCAATGACAATATTCTTTGCGTAATTTCGCTGAATTTCAAAAAATTCATTTTCATCTGCAATAGAATGAATTACATCCGTAACATCATATGGCTTATTGGGGCTCTCAGGGATTATATCATTCAGGTCATCATCAAGTCTGTCAATAGGATCGCTATTCTTGATGATCGGTGGTTCCTCTAAATTGTTTGAAGGCAAATAACTTAAAAGCTTTCTGATAAGCAACATCCCCTCTTCTTCGTCGTCAACAAGAAAATGCGACACGCCTGATTTAGTCGAATGAACATTTGCTCCTCCCAATTCCTCCGTCGTAATTTCCTCTCCGGTTACTGTTTTCACAACTTTTGGACCTGTGAGAAACATATAACTTGCCTTATCTCTCATGATAATAAAGTCGGTGAGTGCAGGCGAATAAACAGCTCCTCCTGCGCATGGACCATAAATTGCAGAGATCTGTGGTATCACCCCACTCGCCATTATATTTCGTTGGAAAATTTCTGCATATCCTGCCAGGCTTCTTACACCTTCTTGGATTCTCGCTCCTCCACTATCATTTAATCCAATAACAGGTGCACCAACTTTCATAGCTTGATCCATGATTTTACAGATTTTATTTGCAAAAGTTTCTGAAAGCGATCCTCCAAAAACAGTAAAGTCCTGAGCAAAAACAAAAACAACTCTGCCGTCGATTGTACCATGCCCAGTTACAACTCCATCAGATAGAAATTGCTGTTTGTCCATTCCAAAAGACTTGGTTCTATGTGTAACAAACATATCGTACTCCTCAAAACTATCTTCATCGAGTAGTAAGTAAATCCGTTCTCTGGCTGTAAATTTTCCTTTATTGTGTTGAGAATTAATCCTTTTTTCTCCTCCACCTAGGCGAGCCTGGATCCGCTTTTCTATTAGTTCGTTTACTCTTTCTTGATTTTTCATATCAAACCTATTTGGCTATTCATTTTTTTTGATTTTCACATAATTCGGTTAAAACACCATGTGTAGACTTTGGATGTATAAATGCGATGTTAAGTCCCTCTGCTCCTGATCGTGGTTTTTCATCGATCAATCGAACACCTTTTTCACTAATTTCATTAAGTGTTTTCTGAAGTCCTTCCACAGCAAAAGCAATATGATGTATACCCTGTCCTTTCTTTTCAATAAATTTTCCAATTGGTCCATCTGGTGAAGTAGACTCAAGTAATTCGATCTTGGTTTGGCCTATATTGAAAAATGCTGTCTTTACTTTTTGATCCTTTACTTCTTCAATTAAATAGCACTTAAGCCCTAATACGCTTTCATAAAACTTAATAGATTCATCGAGGTTTTCTACCGCAATTCCTAAGTGCTCTATGTGGGTTGTTTTCATAATCTATATATTTGAAATATTTCTTAAAGACTATAAAAATCAAAAAATGCAAATTAACAAAATATGATTATCGTCACATATTGTAATGATTTTGATTTGCTTACTCCTTGTAGTAATGAAGATTCAATTTGATTCCTTCTATTCGCCAATAATAACAGGCATTGTAATTTACAAGACATTAAGAAACTTTAATATTAGAACTTTAAAGTCTAAAATGCGTCTATGGAATTGCTAAACAATTTCATACGCATTTATCTTATTAGGTTATAACTTATTAACTTTACTATAACAGATTAAAATTACTTCTTTATGAACAGTCAGAGCAACATATGGTATTTCGAGGACATTGACTTATACAATATTCTATGTCCTCATAAAGTGCCTTCAATGAAAGAAAAACATACATTTCATAAATATTCAAAAGATTCTTTTATTTATTTCGAAGATGAACAGTCAGATCATATTTATCTAATTGCAGAAGGTAGAGTGAAAATTGGTAGTTATACTGAGGATGGTCGTGAAATAACTAAAGCTATCCTTTCAGCAGGAGAAATATTTGGGGAATTGGCATTAATAGGACAGGAAAAGAGATCAGATTTTTCACAATCCATGGACGATAACACTACCATTTGCCCAATGAATATTGAAGAGATGAAGGAACTTATGGCGCAAAATAAAGCTTTGAATTTTAAAATTTACAAATTACTCGGACTCAGAATTAAGAAAATGGAAAGAAAAATTGAGTCATTGGTATTTAAAGACTCTCGAACGCGGATTGTCGAATTTTTAAGAGATTGGGCAAATGAAAAAGGAAAAAAAGTAGGATTTGAAACAATGATGAAAAATTATTTGACTCACAAAGATATCGCATCCTTGACAGGCACCAGTAGGCAAACGGTAACAACCATATTAAATGAACTAAAAGAGAAAAATATTATAAATTTTGATAGACGCAGAATTCTAATTAGAGATATGGATCTACTTGTTTAAATAAATTAAAAATTGTTGATAAAACTTCGTTTCAAGAATGAAATGCATTATGGCTTAATAAACTCAGGATACATTATTCTCTATTTCTTTGGAATGAGGATGCAAATAAAATTTAAAAACTATGAAAACAAATACTCCTTGTCATCGTCATTTATATCATTAATTTCATCAATATCATTTAATGTTGGAAGTAACACATAACTTAAGTTTAATTTTTGAATTTCATCAATTGTTTGTTTCAATACCAATTCAGTACTCCATGTTATATTTTTAAATACGTTTTTCGTTGGAGATGACATGCATATTAAATAATATCCACCATCCACGGATGGGCCTAATACAATATCATGTTTTTCAAGAAGCTCAAATGCGGAATTAATAATTACATCAGTCAATTCCATAGAGTCAGAACCAATAAGGCACATATTTTCATAACCGTCATTAGATGCATCTTTAAAGGCATTCAACATTCTTAATCCAAGATTATTGCCAGATTGCAATGATTTTTGAAATATCTTTTCTTCCCATATATCATTATTAATCACTACATCAGAGTAACAGATTTGTTTATTCATAGAAAGGTTCCAAACTATTTCCCTAGTTCTCACCAATAATTTTTTATAAACAGATAAGGACCTATTCTTGCCAATTGTTTTTGCTAAACGAGATTTTACCTTTCCTTCAATGAGATTTTTGACAAATACGATTAAAATATTCTTCATTTTAATAAATAAATTGAACTAAAACTTATCAAGAATTATATACGCTATTGTTAAAAATTACAAATATTAGATTTTGTTAATTAATTTTTAAACAATGTAACTACCTTTACGTTTATAATTTTATCGCTACAATCCTAACTTTTTAAATGGCTTGATTTTTGCTCTAATAAATTAATAAAATGTACCATATGGAATGATGAAAATTTACCTAACAACTTTAATTCTACTAATTTTTATTACTCAGATTTCCCTCGGACAACAAAATTTAATAGATGATAATAAAAGCGAGTTGCCAAAATTGAAGAAAGAGAGTTTACAAATTGGCACCCTTGTGGAATTATATCCAAACCCATCCATTGACTATTTGAATATAATCATTAAAAATTCACAATTGAAAAATGTTAGATTCGAAATGTTTAACATAATAGGCAATAAGGTTAGTGTTAACATTGATGTGACAAGTTCCAATAAATACAAAATTAATGTTGATGAATTTAAGCCAGGTTATTATATATTAGTGATATCTGACCTCACTACAAATTTTAACAAAGCTTATAAATTTAGAAAGCAATAAAAATTATTGACAACGTCTAACTTTTTATTTTTTACTTAATCCAATTCCTGGTTGGCACTATCATATAAAAATTGAACAAAAAAAGAGACCAAATAATTGGCCTCATTAATATTCAATATCTTATTAAAATTATCTATCCGCACTTTGAGTAGCTGCATACATTAATTTTCTTGCATTTGCATCTCTCATTTTTTGAGTGATATCTACAATGATTCCCATTTTAGTATCATCATCAACTTTTAGAGACATAGTCAATTGATCTCTTTCATGTTCTGCAAGCTTACCTCGTTCTTCTTCAATAAACTGAATAATACCATTCACTTCAATAAAAGAATCATTTGCCTGAATTTTCGGTTCACTCCCAAATTTATTAGTATCATTAGGTTTACCAACATATAGATAAGTGACTAATTTTTTCTGAGAAAGTTTCCTTAATTGAGTTGCCTGAGGAATAGATTGTTCTACCATTATAGTAGTTTCTCTTAATACAGTAGTTACCATAAAAAAGAAAAGTAACATAAAAATAATATCAGGAAGTGCCGCTGTTGGAATATCCTGGCTGGTATTTGATTTTTTCTTAAACTTTGCCATATTAATTACTTCCTGCTTTTGTAGGTTCTGCAATTGAAATATTCATGCCGATTCCTTGTCTCGCACGTTTATATTTTTCAAGTTCATCAGGTTTCTTTCGATCAAGTGCTCTAAATTCGTCCGTAGATATCCCCAATCTATCACCATAAATTTCATAATATGCGCCTTGAATTTCATCCAAAATAGCAATGTATATCTTATAACTCGTTCCGACGTTAGCTTTGAATGAAACTACGGCTTCCTTAGGATTGTCTGAAGATATTTCACTTTTTAATGAAAGAGCTTTTAATGATTGAGGGAGAGAATTATACAATGCTTGTGCATCTTCATCAACTTTTCCGAAATTTAAAACGAACTCCTTTACCATTGATCTAAGCTTTGTAACATCTGTTAGTGGTTCATCTTCAACCAAAATTCTATCAGCCGAATTGACAAGAATTTTAAAAATGTTTCTTTGATTTTTAGTAATATCCGGAGGAGGCTCATTTGGATCCGGCTTTGGTGGTAGCGTAAGTGTCAATCCTTTATCTGTAGCAATAGTAGTAGTTACAAGGAAAAAAACCAACAACAAGAACGCAATATCCGCCATGGAGCTTGAGTTGACTTCTGGTAACTTTCTGCCCGATCTAGCCATTATTTAAATATTTTATTAAACTCTGTATAAAAAATGCCTATAACTGCAAATCCAAGTAATAAATAGGCCATTATCAATGTACCCCCAACTATCTTAGATAATTCGGGTCCAACATCGAATTTTGAAAATTCTTGAGTCACTTCACTGCCAGACGAAGCATAAGCAATAAAATAAAGAGCCACAATAATGAGTACTCCTATTGCAGATTTTATTAAACTTTGTGGGTTTCCTAACGCATTTATTAGAGGTAATAGTATTGCTGCAATAGTTGCAATGATTACCAAAGTGTAACCCAAATAAAGAAATATATCAAATGAATCCATTCGCTATTCTATTTAAAATGAGTTAATTATTTAGATAATTTGTGTTTTACCAAAAGGTCAACTAAAGAGATCGAAGCATCTTCCATTTGATTAACAAGCGAATCTATTTTGGTGACTAAATAGTTATAAAATAATTGCAAAATAACTGCAACAATCAAACCACCTACAGTTGTTAAAAGAGCAACCTTAATACCGCCAGCAACAAGAGCTGGATTGATATCGTTTGCAGCTGCAATGGCATCAAAAGCCCCAATCATTCCAATTACAGTTCCCATGAAACCAAGCATTGGAGCAATAGAAATAAAAAGTGATATCCAAACTAATCCCTTCTCCAATTTACCCATTTCTACAGAACCATAGGCAATAATAGATTTCTCTACCATTTCAATACCCTCAGACATTCTTAATAACCCTTGTGTGAATATTGATGCTACAGGCCCTCTGGTGTTTTTACAAACTTCCTTAGCTCCATCAACACCGTCTTTAGAAAGAGCTTCATCAACTCTTGCTAATAATTTTTTCGTATTTGTTGTTGCCAGGTTTAGGGTAATAATTCTTTCAATGGCAATCGCAAGGCCAAGAATTAAACATATAAGCACAACAGACATAAATTCCCAACCTCCGGCAATAAACTGTTCTTTAACAACTTGATGAAATGATTGTTCTTCTTCGATTAAAGACTCTTCATCACTTACATCAGCAACAACTTCTTGTTGGACAGGCTCTGCAACTGCTTGTGTTGTATCTCCTCCAGCATCTTGTGCAAAAGAATTTGTTGATACACTGAGAGACATAACTCCTGTTGCCAACAATAAAATAATTAACTTTTTCATAGTT